>JAUSJG010000028.1 GCA_030647555.1 bacterium
TTAAACATTATAAAAACCTAAAAATCCAATGATTTATACCAAAAGAACAATCCATAAAATTTCAAACGAACATGCACGACAAAACAAATAATTACGCATTTATTGACAGTCAGAACCTAAACCTTGGCGTGAAAAGTCAGGGGTGGAATTTAGATTTCAAAAGGTTTAGGATTTTTTTGAAAGACAAATACAATACCGAAAAAGCTTTTTTATTCATTGGGTATGTTTATGGCAACCAAGCGCTTTATACAGATCTGCAAAAGGCCGGATATATTTGTATTTTTAAACCGACGATGGAAATAAGGGAAAATGGAAATATAAAAATTAAAGGCAATTGCGATGCAGAATTGGTTTTACATACGATGATTGAATATAAAAATTATGATAAAGCAATTATTGTTTCCGGAGACGGTGATTTTTACTGTTTGGCGGAATATCTAATAGGGGAAAGCAAATTGCTAAAAATTATCGTGCCCAATAGAACATATTCTTCGCTTTTAAGAAAGTTCAGTTATTTTATTGTTAATATTCAGTTGTTCAAAAATAAATTAGAAAAAAGAAACAACTAAAAAAGGGGCATTCCCTCGGGACGAGCCCTTTGGTAATCCCCTCATCGTGATGACTTTACTATAGCGAATCAAATAACTATGTCAAGTCTGTCTAAACAGTCTGTCTAAACAAAGAAATCCGCTTATCTGTACTCGTGAGAGCCTTGGATAAATGGATAACACGCCAAATTTATCAAAATGACGGATAATGTCAAGAGAGCTATACCTTAAAAGCAGATGACAAATATAACCCCAGGATGTTAGAGGATGTTAGAGGATGTTAGAGGATTGGTAGAGGACGGTGCCGTACGGTTAGAGGATGTTAGAGGATTGGTAGAGGATGTTAGAGGACGGTATCGGCGCCGTACGGTTAGAGGATGATAGAGGATAATAGAGGACGGTAGAAGATGATAGCTGACTCCTTTAACATCCTTTAACGTCCTCTAAAATCCTCTATCGTCCTTTAATTTTTCCTTTAATCCGCGCGCGTTCGACTTGGTAAAATTTGTGGTCGTTGTTTAATTTGAGCTCCAGTGATTCGACCAGTTTTCTTAGGAGGTAATCGGTTTTGTTGATGAGCTCGATAAATTGTTCGACGGTCAACTCTGTCCCGCTGATATTATTTAAAGGAGGATAAAGGATTTCTAGAGGATGATATTCGAATTTGCTGGGTTCATTTTTGGAATTTGCCGGTTTGTTTCCCTTAAGTGCTTTATTTAATTGACCAAGATCAATATGTAAATCGCTTAATGAAGAGCCTGCTCGAGTTTTTAGGAATTTATCTTGCGCGAGTTCAATAATGTCGCCTTTTACTTCCTCTAAACTTCCTTGAGAGTAGCCGATGAAGTCGATATATTCTTTAGTTGTTGCTCTTTTGTAGCCTTCCTCAATGTTGCGGACGACGCTACGGGCGGCGTCGTCGAGCTGGGCCTTACGGCGGTGTTCGGACGGACGTGCGGGACCGGTAAAGGATGTTAGAGGATTGTTAGAGGATGGTATAGGAACGGAATGGGATGATAGAGGATTGATAGAGGACGGTATAGGAACGGAATGGGATGATAGAGGATTGTTAGAGGATGGTATAGGAACGGTAGAGGATGTTAAAGGATGACTAGAGGACGGTAGCGGACGACTAAGTGGCGAGACTGGCTTGCCACTGAATGTTTTGTAGTATGAAAGGTGGGGCAGGATGTCGGTAAGTTTTCTGATTAAGTAGCGCAAAAGTACCGTGTTGCTCCATTGCACAAGAAATTTATAACCCTCCGGATCAGTCCACGTTCGAGATTTTTGTTCCGGTTTTTCTGGTTTTGCAAGTAGCCAAAAGGTTTTAATTCCGGCCAATTTGCCAACCTCTTCGCTTGTTAAACCGGTGGTATTTGGTTTTGGCCAGTCGTTGGGCAAATTATCCCAGTCGGGTTTATTAAAATCAAAAGTTTTTACGAAATCCTTTAATAACACAAAGTAATTCTACACCCAAACAGTCGTTCCTTTGATGTCCTTTATTGTCCTATAATGTCGTGTTATAATAACAGAAAATGAACAGGAAAATTGTTACTTTCGTGATTTTGCTCTGTTTTGTCGCGGTGGCTGGTGCTTATCGTGCTCGCGCGGGAATTGGTTCCTGCGCGGTTTCGGTGAGCCCATCAAATCTTGCTACAAACATTGCCGGTTCGCTTAATTTTTCCGTTACAAACAATGATGGCGCGCTGGAAGCGAAATGGATTAAAGTATCGGCTCCTTCGCAAAACTATGAAATTCAATCCGGTAGTGGTTCGGGGTGGCCGGGGAGCGTTGGATCGCCAACAGAGGTTACTTTTCACGGGACCTTGTCCGCCGGGAGTAATGTGGGCCTCGGAATAAACGTGCAAACAAGCACAAGTTCTACCGCCCCCGCGGTTTGGAGTGTGCAAATATCCGATCAAACGGATGGTTCGGGGGCTGTTTCTTGCACCGGTGATACTAACGTATCGATTGGTGAACAGGGAATGGATAGTGTGTCACCCGTAATTTCAGATGTGAGTGTTTTCGATATTACTTCATCCGGTGCAATAATTCGTTGGACTACAAATGAAGTGGCAACATCGGTTGTGGATTATGGAAAAACAACCGGTTATGGTGACAAAAAGGAAGTTTTGGATTTAGTTGAATCTCATGAAGTAACAATTCAGGGCCTTACGGCCGATACGACATATCATTATCGAATAAAAAGCGCGGATTCGGCTGGAAACACAGCGCAAACTTCCGATAACACATTTGCGACGGCAAAAATTACCGTAACTCCAACGCCCACTCCAGCGACCCCCACTTCCTCATCAGAACCAACAACACAAACAACAACCGTTGAGGTTGTGACAATTACGTCAACCCCTATTCCGACAGTAAAACCAACACCAAAGCCCAAACCTATTGTGGTGCCCACGCCAACTCCGACGCCGACAGTCCCACAAGATATTCTTTCACCACGAGTTGCCATTAGCACTGATTTGTCGAAACCGTTTGAAGTGGCGCCTGTCATTTCTGGACGAGCTGTGGATGAGAGCGGAATTGGTGTTATAGACTATTCTTTGGATGGCGGAGGCAATTGGTTGCCTGTAAATAGCAGAAAGGGAACAACGATGGTTGATTTCTCATTTAGTCCGATTGCCGTGTCGGATGATAGCTACAAGATAATCGTTCGCGCTAGAGATTTGCGTGGAAATAGTGGCACCGCGCAAACAAAACTTGTAATTGATCGTTTGGCGCCCATGATTGGTCCGGCCTATGTTAGTTTTGGCCCGCAATCGTTGTTGCCGGTTAATAATGATTGGTTTGAGACAAGCGAAGGCGTGGATTTAAAAGTCGTGGTATCTGCTGTTGGTGGTCCCGAAATTGTGGATTTGATCGCAGAAAATAAAAATGATCAGCAAATATTTTCTTTAGTAAAAAATACGGAAACGGGTTTATGGTCAGGAACGCTATCATTCGCAAAAATAGGCGACTACGTAGTTAAGGTTCGTGCAAAAGACGGAGCGGGCAGGGTTCTGGAAAGAGATTTATTGAATTTTCGGGTATTGGAACAGGCTAAATTGTTGGCTTCAAACGGTGAACCCTTAATTAAAGCTAACGTTAGTATTTTTATTCGAGATGCCAGCAGTAATAGGTTTATTTTGTGGGACGCGGAGCCGTTTGGGCTCGAAAATCCCATCGTTGTTTCCGAAAAAGGAAAATTCCCCCTGGTCTTGCCGGACGGAGAATATTATTTGTTGGTGAAAGCGGGTAATTTCTATCGTGGTCAAACACCAATATTCAAGATCCGTGGGATTGGCGCGCTCCCTGCGATACTTAAAGCTTCAAGCAATAATTTTTTCAGTTCCGTATTCTCAAAAGTATGGCCGACGGCCATATCTCTCCAGTTTAATTTACCGGAGAGAAAGGCGTCGGACCAGTCTGCTTTGGTAGGGAAAGAGGTGCCATTTGTCGGCCTTTCCAGTGAAAATGGAGTAGTGTTTTCATCTGATCTAAAAGGTAAGCCGATGATTCTTACGTTTGTTGCCGACTGGGTTCCCGACACGGTGGAGCAAATGGCAAATTTATCAAATATTTCTCAAGATAAAATAGCAACTGCCGGCGTATTTATTCAGACGACACTAACAGAGGCTGTCCTCTATAAGAGCAGGGGAAATTATCAGTTAAAAACTTATGTTGATCCAAATGGCGAATCGGTGGTTCCGTTTGATATCCATGCACTGCCGACTACTTATTTTATTGATCGAAACGGAATTGTGATGGGAGTGAAGGCGGGGGTGATGACGAGGGAGGAGATACGGAAGGAGATAACCCAACTTGGTTTGTAAAAACCAAGTTGCTAATTTTCCAGCCTTCACCAAGGTTTCGGCCGGCAAGCAATTATCAATGACCAATTTTCAATTAATTATCAATTATGGCCCAACCGCAGGAATTTGATTTAGAAGAGCGAACAGTCGTTTTTGCCGAGAAGATTATTGATTTAGTAAGGTCAATCAATTGTGATGCGGTTAATAGCAGAATTATCAATCAGTTAGTAGGCTCAAGCGGTTCAATCGGAGCAAATTACTGTGAAGCAACCGAAGCGGAGAGCAAAAAAGATTTCATTCATAAAATCGGTATTGCCAAAAAAGAAACAAAAGAGACGAGACACTGGTTAAGACTTCTTGCCAGAGCCAACAAGGAAAGAAAAGAAGAAATTAGAATCCTTTGGAAAGAAGCGCAAGAACTTTTGCTGATCTTTTCCAAGATAATTAGAAGCAGTAAGGCAAAAGTAATTGATAATTAAAAAATTGACCATTAATTGATAATTGGTCATTGATAATTGAAAATTATTATAGCAATTATTTACCATAAAGTGTACTATTAAGGCAATAATTAACATAAATATTTTGAAATAAATCACCAATCCTTCCTTATGTGGTCCCAATTCTTTCTTGAAAATATCCATTTTGCCATAAATTTTTTCGCGGCATTAGTTTTCTTCGCGATTTTTTGGTTGTATTGGGATGCTTGGCGCCACACTCCATTAAGAAGAGATTTTTTTAGATTGATTGGATTTCTTTTACTCGCTGTATCTTTTGTGCTGGAGGCGAGTCAAATTGAAGCCATTTTGTTACCGGCAGGATTAAATAATTCCGGTGTAATTGCTACGTTATTGATTGGCGCGCGTATAATGGGGTATTTTTTGGTGTTGGTTGGTATGATTTTAGACCCGTTGCCAACACATCCGAATGTTCCGACAAGTGGTTTTTCGGCGGGGGTTGTTGCTTCCAGTATTCCTTTTTCGTTTCTTTATTTTCTTTTTCCGCTTGGGGCGGTTAGTGTCGCGTTTATGTATTTGCGTCGTGCCACCCTTGGTTTGGAACGTCACATGCGAACAGCAGCGATCGGTTATTTCTTGTTAAGTATTTCTCATCTTTTTGGTTTAGCGGTCTTATTTCAAAACAGTAGCAATTCAAGATTGAACTTTTTTGTTGCTCCGTTTGGATTTTTTTGGTTCATTGAAAACATTTTTGTCGCGACCGGTATATATGTCTTGGGTTGCTGGGTTTGGCAATATCTTCTTACGCGTGTAAAAACACAGTTCTTTCTGGTGTTTACGAGTGTTTCGTTAGTTGTTTTTATTGTGACGGTTACCTTGTTTACCGGCCTGCTCTTGGCAAATATGCAAACAGCAACACTAAATCAGTTGGCGTCGGACAACAAAATAATGAATTTGGCTTTGGATAGCAAGAAGGCGGAATTATCGGCATACGCAAAAACTATCGCGGAAAACAATCAATTAATAAGTGCTTTGAAAAGCAATGACAGACCCGTGTTGGCATCAATCGCGGAAAAAGGTGTAATAAATTGGAAAATTAACTCGCTACTTGTTTTGGATCCCAACGGAAAAGTGCTTGCCCGGGGAGAGAATAATCAAAATGTCGGTGATTCTTTTTCGGACAACGGACTGGTGAAGAGAGGCCTTGCGGGCCAAGGAAGAAGGTCTTTGACGGTTGTGAATGGGCCTGTCGCGCCAATGGTGTTTGTGCGTGCTGTTGAGCCTGTTTTAGATGGAAATAAGATTACCGGGGTAGTTATGGCAAGTATGTTAATTGACAATGCGTTTGTTGATGGAATCAAACAGGCGACAGGTCTGGAAACGGCAATTTATGGCGACAATGTATTGTCTGCCTCGACGATTCTTTCCACGGATGGAAAATCACGTTGGGTGGGTATCAAAGAAACCAATAAAAAAATAACGGAAAAAGTGCTAAAACAGGGAGAGTTGGTTGTTATGTCTAAACGAATGGTAAATAGTCCATATCTGGCGTCTTTTGCGCCACTTCGCGACGCAGATAACGTCGTGATCGGTATGGTTTTTGTTGGGAAACCGGAAATTTCCATTCTTGTCGCGGCGGGTCAATCATTATCCTACACGTTTATGATCACCGCGCTTCTTATTGTTTTTTCACTTTTGCCGGCATATTTATTGGCGCGACATTTTGCTTATCAACTGCGATAAGATTACAATTAAAAAAATGACACAAACATGGCGCGCATAACAATTATTGAAGATGACCCGATATTATCTAGAATGTATGAACAAGCTTTTTTATTTGAAAGGCATGATGTTGATGTGGCACACAATGGAAAAGAGGGGTTGGAAAAAATTGCGGTAAATCTTCCTACGGTAATTTTGCTGGATGTAATGATGCCGGTAATGAATGGCTTTGAAACTCTTGAAAAGTTAAAAGCAGACCCTAGAACAAAAAATATTCCGGTTATAATGTTAACTAATCTTTCGGAGCAGAAAGACGCGGAACTGGCACTCGCTTACGGCGCAGTTAAGTACATCATAAAAGGGGATTACAATCCAAAGCAGGTGGTGGAGATGGTAAAGGAGATTTTACAGGCTTATACCCGTTATGACGCGCCTAAGTCCGTGGTAAACGTATGAGAGAAAGGGTTTCGGAAGCGCAAGACCACGCGTTTTATCGCGTTGGTTCATTGGGACTGGTCGCAGTTGTGTTTGCGACAATACTTGTTGTATTTGCTTGGCTTATGCAAAAACCAATTGAGAATCAAACTGGCAGTGCTGTTGTGGAAAAAAATGGGGTAAACCGCGTAGAAGTTGGGAAATAGTTGTTTCGTGTTTCGTTTTTGCTTTAAGCGTTGGGTTTGTTGTATAATGGCAGAGTTAACAATAATAATTAATCAAAAATATCATGGCTATCAAAGAAGTATCAAGTGTGTCACTTAACCCGGAGGTTAAAATTGCAAGTAAGGCTCGCGGTTTAAAACCGTTTAATATCGTTGTAATCATCATTGTGATAGTGCTGGTGGCTCTATTCGCTTGGTCGGAAAAGAGTCGCAGAGAGCAAGCGCGTCAATTAAAGCAAACATCTCAAAAACTTAATGAATTAACGAGTTCAAATCAAAAACGCATGGAAGAAGTGGAGAAGGATATTCTCGCTAAAGTGCGTGTGCACGTCGAAATTCCAGATGACCCAAAGCCGGTTATTTTGACGGTGTTGGACGCGGAGAAACTGAAGAAAGATAACCCATTTTACGAAAAAGCGGAAAATGGCGATCATCTGATCGTAACATCCAAATGGGCGGTATTGTACAGCCCAAAGCGTGATAAGATTTTTGGCGCGTCATCGGTAACACCGGAACAAGCCGCGCAAACGCAAAGTCAAGCGAACGGCAATGGTGCTCCGGCTAGTGGTAGTCCGGTAGTCTCTCCAAGTGCGACACCTAAGGCGACGCCGTAATATAAATTAGTATTTGACAAGATTTCGGCTCTGTTTTAACATAGCACCAAGGCTTTTTTACAGATTTACACGACTTTGGGAACGCTATTTGGTAGCTAAACGCTAATTTTTTGGTTCCTACACGTATGATAAATACGCGTAGGTGCTACGTATCCCGCAAAAGCTAATATTCGTTAATTATTTGTAACAATTTACCGTGAGTCCAAAAGACGCGTTGTTAATGACCGGAGTGGTCAAAGAGAATCTGCCGAACACAATGTTTCGTGTCGAGCTCGAAGGAGGGCATGTGGTACTGGCGCATATTTCAGGAAAGATGCGCGTTCACTACATCAGAGTGCTTCCCGGTGATCGTGTGGTTGTAGAGATGAGTCCGTATGACTTGGATCGCGGGAGAATCGTTCAGCGCCTGAAAGATTAATAAAATCAGTAAATATCCTATAAATTCCTCTAAATTACCAAATGACCCAGTAATACAACTTCCAATTTCTTATCAAATGAATTACACATTGAGCAAATCTATGAATAAGCAAAAAGTTTCAACCCTAACAAATTCTAGTTTTGAACGAATCGCATTCGTTCAAATTGGAAGTTGATATACTGGGATGAAAGTTCAAGCATCCGTAAAACCTCGTTGTGGCCAATGCAAAACAGTACGTCGTCGTGGACGCGTATTTGTTACTTGCAAGGCAAACCCTAAACATAAGCAAAGACAAGGATAACGACAGTATGTTATACATCTACGATTTTATGAAAGTATTTATGACAAAAACAACTTTAAACGGTTTTAGGAAGCTTGCTAATTTTCAATTATCAATTTTCAATTTTGCAAATAATTTTCAAAATTGGAAATTTTCAAAACGAAATGAAGTTGTCGTGATGTTTGATAATTTAAGAATTGATAATTCATTGAAAATTGGTAATTGGAAATTGAAAATTTTGGGCGTACTGAATAAGGGAATGTCTGGAAGAGAAACATTTATTTCTGGATACAGTTTAATTTAAGGAGTTACCCCTATGGCATTACGTATTGCAGGCATCGTCGTTCCAGATAACAAGCGCATTGAAATCGCGCTCACCTATATTTATGGTATTGGTCGTCAGTCTAGTCGTGAAATTTTGGAAAAAATCGGCGTGGCGGGAGAAGTCCACACAAAAGACTTGAAAGAATCGGAATCTGCCAAGATTCGTGAGGAAATTGAAAGCAAATATCGTGTTGAGGGCGATCTTCGTCGTGATGTTAGTACCCACATTCGTCGTTTAAAAGACATCGGTTGCTATCGCGGTATTCGTCATATTAAGCGCTTACCGGTGAGAGGACAACGCACAAAGACCAATAGTCGAACAGTGCGTGGCAATGTAAGAAAGACAGCCGGTTCCGGTCGTCGTGCCGCGGCAGAGAAGACCTAACCATTTTTAACAGAATCCCAGTAATACAACTTCCAATTTTTTACCAAATGAATTACACATTGAGCAAATCTATGAATAAGCAAAAAGTTTCAACCTTAACAAATTCCGTTTTTGAACAAACAAAGTTTGTTCAAATTGGAAGTTGATATACTGGGTATGGCAGAAAAAAAGGAAACAACTGAAAAGAAAGTCGAAAAGAAGGTCACGAAGTCGCGTAAGCGTCAACGGACACGCGTTTTGAGTGGCCGTGTCTATATTCAGTCCACTTACAACAACACCATTATTTCCGCCACTGACGCAAAGGGTAACGTTTTGGCTTGGAGTTCTGCCGGTCGTATCGGTTATTCCGGCGCGAAAAAAGCGACGCCTTATGCCGCGCAGGAAATTACGCGTGATTTGATGCAACGGTTGGAACCTTATGGAATGAAAGAAGCGATTGTTTTCGTAAAAGGAATCGGTAGTGCCCGAGAATCCGCGATTCGCGCGTTGGGTGTTCACGGTTTGGTTGTTACGTCAATTAAAGATATTACGCCTATTCCACATAACGGCACGCGTCCACCGCGTCCGCGGAGAGTGTAAAGATACCCATATGTCTGCATTTGATTCAGTCTGCGCACGTTGCCGAAGAGCCAGTGAAAAGCTTTTCTTAAAGGGTGATAAATGTATATCGCCAAAGTGTCCGATGGTGCGTCGTCCATACGCGCCGGGTGTTCACGGTGTTGCCGCTCGTCCCGGTGCCGCCGGTGGTAAAAGTGGCGGGGGAAAAGGTGGTAGTCGCGGTGGTTCGGAATTCGGAAAGCAATTACGCGAAAAGCAAGCATTGCGTGCCACGTATGGAATTCGTGAACGTCAATTGAAGAAATATTACGCTTTGGCTGTTGGTAAAAAAGGTGTTACCGGTGAAATGCTTATTCAATACTTGGAATCTCGCTTAGATAATGTCGTCTTTCGTATGGGTTTTGGTACGTCTCGCGCGCATGCTCGTCAGTTGGTTGGTCACGGCATGTTTAGTGTTAATGGTCGCGCCACAAACATTCCATCTTTCCAAGTTTCCAAAGATGATGTCGTGAAGATTAAGGAAACCAAGAAAGCGAAACCGGTATTTACGGATTTGGCCGATCGCTTGGCAAATAAGACCTTGCCAAACTGGCTCGAACGCGAAGACACCTACACAGCTAAAGTTACAGCTACTCCTGGCCTAGAACCGCACGAAATGCCGGTGGATGTGCAGATGATAGTAGAATTTTACTCCCGGTAATACAACTGCCAATTTTATGAAAATAATTTACTCTATTTTAAGGCAAATAATTAGTTCGATGCTATGTTTATTTATAGCAAAACCGGTTTTTGCAAGCGTTTCAAAAACGTTTGCATTGGCAGTTGATATACCGGGTACTCACGGTAATCTTATTAATTAACTAATACTATGGAAAAAATACCAGTTCCAAATTCCGTCTCCCTGCTCGCCGAAGAGGGAAACGAAGCGACGTTCGAAATTAGTCCTTATTTTCCAGGATACGGACCAACCTTGGGCAACGCTCTTCGTCGCGTGCTTTTGTCGTCACTTCCGGGAGCAGCTGTTACAGCTGTTCGTATCGAAGGTGTTGATCACGAATTTTCAACTGTAACAGGAGTAAAAGAAGACGTTGTCTCTATTTTGCTCAACCTTAAGCAGTTGCGTCTTAAGGTGCACAGCGAAAATCCGGTAGAACTGACCATGAAAGTAAAAGGTGAAAAGATTGTTAAGGCGAAAGATTTTGAAAAGAACGCGGAAGTGGAAATTATTAACAAAGATATGGTCATTGCTCATCTTACCGACCCTAAGGCTGAATTAATCTTACGCGTTACCGCTAAAAACGGTCGTGGTTATGTCCCGGTTGAAACACGCGAAGAAGAAGGGCGTGATTTGGGTGAAATTGCCGTCGACGCCATCTATACTCCGGTCGAACGCGTCAGCTTCAATGTTGAAAACGTGCGTGTCGGCAAAGAAACAGAATTTCACAAATTAATAATGACTATTCGCACGGACGGTACAATCAGCCCACGCGAAGCATTGAGTCAAGCCGCTTCAATTTTGGAAGATCATTTCAAGGAATTGGTTTCCGATTTGAAAGAACGTCTTACGGTTGTTCGCGCCGTTGCGCCGATTGTGGAAGAAGCTTTGACGCCAATTCCGGTTGCCACCGAAGCTGTTAAGGAATTGTCGGACGAAGACAAAGACATGGAAGCCAAGTCGCTCCCAATTCAACGTTTCGCCGTCAGCACCCGCATTCAAAACATCTTGGAAAAAGAAGGCGTAAGAACCGTCGCCGGATTGGTCCAAAAGAACCGCACGCAATTGCTTGATTTTGAAGGTATGGGTGAAAAAGCGGTACAGGAAATTGAAGAAACCCTCAAAGATTTGAATTTAGTTCTAAAGGAGGAGAAAAGCGAAGAATAATGCGCCACCGAAGTAAAAAAATCACTCTTTCCCGTACGCCCGCTGAACGTAAAGCGCTTCAGCGTAAAATGGCTATTTCCTTGTTCAAGGCGGGCCATATTCAAACAACCGCTACTCGCGCCACTTTTGTTCGACGTTTTGTTGAACCGCTTATTACGAAAGGTAAACCGGCGGATTTATCCGCTCGTCGCTACATTATCGCGGCATTGGGTAATGTGGATGCGGCCGAGCTGGTGCTTGCGAAAGCAAAAGAGTATGTTAAACGTCCGGGTGGCTATACGCGTGTTACCAAGCTGGCCAAGCGTCGAGCTGGAGACGCGGCGCCACTCGTTCAATTAGAGTTTGTCTAACCCAGTAATACAACCGCCAACTTGCAAAAATCCATTATTTGACCTATATTTCCTTGACTAATTATATGAAATCTTTAACCTTTATCTCCGTAATTTGTAAGCGTTTCAACGCTTACATTGGCGGTTGATATACTGGGTATGCCCAGTAATACAACTTCCAATTTTAATGAAATGATTATTATATCTTGTATGAAAAAAATGATTAAGCAAAAAATTTCAATCTTAACAAATTCCGTTTTTGAACAAACAAAGTTTGTTCAAATTGGAAGTTGATATACTGGGTAAAATTCAATCAAATGACTAAAGAACTTAAAGAAGCAAAGAAAAAGGAAGAATACACTGACCGTAAATGGCGTCTTTATGATGCCGACGGGAAGATTTTGGGTCGTCTCGCGACGGAAATTGCCGATCATTTGCGCGGTAAATATCAACCAACTTATGTCCCGTACAAAGATACCGGTGACGTGGTGGTTGTAATCAATACCGATAAAATCAAAGTTACCGGCAATAAGGAAACCAAGAAGATTTATCGCTGGCACAGTTGGTATCCGGGTGGACTGACGGAAAAGAAATTTCATGAAGTTATGGAAAAAGATTCTCGCGTCCCGCTCGAAGAAGCGGTTTACGGCATGATTCCGCATAATCGTTTGCGTCGAAAAATGATGGCCAGACTAAAGCTTTATCCGGGTACGGAACACAAGCACGGTGCCGCCCCCTTTGAACCATCATCCAACTAACATGCCTATCGCATTATCTGACGTCGCTCGTCGCTATATTGAAGGAATCGGTCGTCGTAAAACCGCGATTGCTCGCGTGCGTATTACGCATAATGGTTCAGGAGTGTTTCTAGTAAACAATTTGCCGTGGGATAAGTATTTCCCGACCATCGATATGCAAAAAGCGGCGCGTGATCCGTTTGATATCACCGGAAACTGGGGTCAGTTTGATGTTTCTGTTAAGGTAAACGGTGGCGGTCCGCATTCTCAAGCCGGAGCGGTGAAATTGGGAGTTGCGCGTGCTTTGGTAAAACACGACGAAACCTATCGCAAAATTTTGCGCGATACGGGGATGATGACCCGCGATCCGCGTCACAAGGAACGTAAAAAGCCGGGTCTCAAGCGTGCCCGTAAAGCGCCACAGTGGCAGAAGCGGTAAATCAGGAAGTAAGGGTCGGACTTTGCGAAAAGGTCCGACCCTCATTGGTAATAATAGCTAGTTTAAGCCAAAAATAGTATTTTTAATAATATACTATTGACAATTTCTGAAATTAGGAGTACTATTACTTTTCTGCTTACAAAACGAACTCAGCCAAGAGCTGGGGTTTCCCAGTAATACAACTTCCATTTTCAAGGTGATATTTAATTGTTTGGAAGGGGTTTGGAAGCAGGAATAGCCAGTAATCCTAGTAAATTCAAAAAGAGCGAATGCGTTCGCTCAAAATGGAAGTTGATATACTGGGTTTCCGCCACTCACAGACGTAAAACAGATGTAATAATGATTTAGCTGATTATATACGAAGTGAGTGGTGGGAAGGTTCTGGTGTTAGTCGCACATTCCGCCGACGCCTTGTCCGGCAAACGGCCAGTGCGAAATACCTCGGCATAATTTAGCCGAGTCGTGAGAGGAAGGCGAACGTTTTTGGCGGAGTGGCCATTTCACGCCGAATCCCCAAAAAGACGTCTCACGAGCCAGAACCAACTTATACAAAAGCGGGTCAGTGTGTTTCACACAGACCCGCTCTTTCTTTGGCTTAAATCAGGCCGGTTTGGCGTCGCAGAGTTCGACTTTGTGAAAGGTCGAACCCGAGCGCACAAGGTCGGACTTTGCGAAAAGGTCCGACCTTGATTGGCGGTGAAACGGACGCGACCAATGCGGGTCGGACCGCTACAGCAGTCCGACCCGAGTACGACCCTGTTTAATTTTAATATTTGCGCAAAACTGCCTTTACGATTCCCTGTATAACCGGATTTTTCGCATAGATCGGCTTCATGGTTTTGTTGGCGGGTTGCAGGCGAATGCGAGTGGGTTCACGGTAATAACGTTTTAACGTGGCATATTCATTTTCCAACAACGCAACAACCGTGTCGCCGTTTTTGGGGTAGAAGTTTCTTTCTGCCACGACGTAGTCGCCATCATGGATGCCGTCTTCGATCATTGAGTCGCCTTTAACCTGTAGAACAAAACAATTGAGATTGGGAAGTAATTCCAGCGGTACGGCGATGCGTTCGTTTTGTTGAATGGCTTCAATGGGCTTGCCGGCGGCAATCATGCCGATTAACGGCAATTCAACGGCTTTAGTGAACCAGCCCATTTTTTGCGTGAGTTCAAAACTGCGTGCTTCACCCTCGTCGGTTTGAATATAGCCTTTTTTGGTTAGAATTTGGCAATGCTCGAAAACCGTGGCGGGGGAGGAAAGGCCTAGTCCCTGGGCGATTTCGCGATAAGACGGGGCGTAGGAATGGGTGGCTAAAAACTCCTTAATGAAATTAAGTACTTCTGACTGCTTTTTTGATAGATGCTTATTGGACATTGGTTTGGTCATGTGGATAAGTATAAGACGAACGGAAAACGAATGCAAATTTTTAAAGGGGACAGGTATCAGGTCGCCCAGCAAGGCGAGCCTCGCCCAGATGGGCGGGGTACAGGTCGACAGGACTTTGAGGATACTCCTTAAATTAAACTACTATAAAAAAGGCGCCCTTGGGGTGCCTGAAATGTGCTATTGCCGTTTTTTTGACTTCTTATTGTTTCCCGCCGCCCAGGCTTCAATGAAATGTGCGAGGTCTCCGGCGGCCTTGCGCAGTTCGACAAGCCTTTCCTGTGATTTTGGCATGTTCTTGTCTTTTGGTAAGAGTGTGTAGCATGGGTCGTGTTGACTTTCGTCTGGAATGAATTGCCAGTGGATGCTTTTTTCTCGATTCCAAACGTAAATCAGTCTTTTCACCCACTTCACGTTCCCACCAATTATGTCTTCTGGGGTAACCCTGAAAATGATCCATGGAAACGGTTCCGATGCTATGTGCCCCCAAAAATAACTCACGTAGACGATCGGAAAGTATTTCTTAACTTCCTCAACAAGACTATCAAAGGGATCACACTTCTTCGTACCTTCTTGACTCAAGTGCTCTGTGCTCACGAAAAGCTCCTTTTTGTTTCGATTGTTAAAAAATAGAACACGCAACTTCTCCTTTGTGGAGAAAGAATATAGTATGACTGAGATGATAAATTGTCAAACCCACCCCCGCCCTCCCTTGAAAAAGGGAGGGAATGACGCGTCGATTCCTCCCCTTATTCAAGGGTTGCACACGCATCGGCGGTGTTGTCCTGATGGTCTAAAGGTGTGGAGGGGTTTTGTTAATAATTCTCGCCATGCGTATCGGCGTTGATATTCGTTGTTTAATGGATGGTGGCAGGACGGGTGTGGAAGAATACACGTTGAGCCTTTTAAATTCCATGTTAAAACAAAACCAGACCGACACCTTTGTTTTGTTTGCCAATTCCCGTAAACCGATGTTGCTACCAAAAATCGAAGCACCGAATGTCGAGTGGCGCACTTTTTCGTATCCAAACAAGATATTTAACACAGCATTGAAAATTTTTCGTTGGCCGAAAATCGATCAATTAATTGGTGGGGTTGATGTTTTGTTTGTGCCCAGTGTACGGCTTGCGCCTTGTTCGGTAAAATGCCCGATCGTCGTTACTTTTCACGATCTCTCTTTTGTGCGTCATCCGGAATATTTTTCATGGAAGCGACGTGTTTGGCATTGGTTTATGGAACCAAAATCTCTGGCGAAAAACGCAAAAAAAATTATCGCTGTTTCCAAAACTACCGCTAATGATTTGGAAGAACTTTATAAAATTCCAAACGAAAAAATTGCTGTCGTTCATTCTGGCGTGCATCGAAATTTTCGTCCTGTTGATTTCCATTCCGAAGAAACAAAAAAGGTGAAGGAGAGATATTCGTTGCCTGAAAAGTTTATTCTTTTTCTTGGTACCATTGAACCGCGGAAAAACATTGACGGCCTGATATCCGCATATGAAGAAATTAGGCGAAAAGGCGTTGAACAAAAATTGGTAATCGCCGGTGTGCGGGGTTGGGTAAAGAAAGATTTTTTTCAGCGCATCAAAACCAGTGAATTTGCGAAAGATATTATTTTGACCGGTTTTGTGAAAGATGAAGATAAGCCCGCGCTGTATAGTATCGCGAGTCTTTTTGTTTACCCAAGTTTTTATGAAGGTTTTGGATTTCCCCCACTCGAAGCCTTGTTGTGTGGAACGCCGGTAATCACTTCTTACAATTCGGCGATTCCGGAAATTGCCGGGCAATGGGCGACGCTGGTAAATCCTTATGACCCGAATGAACTGGCAGTAGTGATTTTGGAAGAGTTGAAAAAAGAAAAGAAGGTTTTGCCAACAGTAAGCACAGAGGTCTTAGAAAAATACAATTGGGAACGGGCGGGAAGGGAGACACTTGAGGTTTTAAAAGAAGCTATACATGAAAATTCAAAATAAATATTCTTATTTAAGTTTTTAAATCTCAATGTCCAAACCCCAAATCCCAACAAAACTCTAAATCTAAAATGGCCAAAAACACGTGTTTTTTTGGATTTAGGTAATTAGGATTTTGTTGGACATTGGTCATTGGGGTTTGGGATTTATTATGTTGATTCTAAAAATACCAATAATGGTATATTAAGCTTATGAGAATCGGTATTGATGCCAGGGCGTTGGGTTGGGCGGGACTAGGGCGATATTCGCGTAATTTACTTAAAAATCTGGTTACGCAGGCACCCAGGGGGATGGAGTTCGTCGTTTTTGCCCCGCATGCTTTTGGTCGAGAATTTAGTGAGATGCGTGGAGTTAAATTTGTGCCAGTAACCGCGTCATATTATTCTGTTCGCGAACAAACGATTTTTCTGGCCTCCTTAATGCAAGAAAAATTGGACTTGATGCATTTTTTGCACTTTAACGCGCCGATTTTTTACCGGAAACCATTTGTTGTGACTATTCATGATTTAACGCGCTTCTTTTTTCCCGCCCAAAAACATAAAGGACATTTGCATCAATGGGCTTACGAAACTGTTTTTCGTTCGGCGATTAATAATAGTTCTAAAATAATTACCGTTTCTGAACATACACAGATCGACCTTGTGCGATATTTTCCCAAAGCAACGAACAAAACGGCCGTGATTCATGAAGGGGTCGATACGGCCATGTTTTCAAAAAGTATTACTGGTCCTGGTGCGCAAGAAAGACTTAGAAAATTAGGCGTTACTAAATCATATTTGTTGTTTGTTGGTGTTTGGATGACACATAAAAATTTACCAGGGCTTTTGCAAGCATTTAAAAAAGTTAGGGAAAATGGTTTTGCCGGACAACTGGTGATTACCGGGAAAGGACAAGCGCACCATGTAGATGTGCCTGAGTTAATCAAAGGTGAGGGGATGGGTGATTGCGTTGTCTTGCCGGGAAAAGTTGCAGATGAAGATTTGCTATGTCTTTTTCAAAACGCTGAACTTTTTATCATGCCGAGTTTATATGAAGGTTTTGGGTTGCCCGCACTTGAAGCGCTTGCGTGTGGTAGGCCGGTTGTTGCATCTTCGGTTTCGAGCTTACCGGAAATTTTAGGAGACGCGGCGGTTTATTTTGATCCATATTCCGTTGATGATATGGCGGAAAAAATTTCAAAACTAATAAATGACAAACAAAAACAAGTGGAATTAATTTCCCTTGGCACGGAACAGGTGAAAAAATTTCGTTGGGATAAATGCGCGAAAGAGACGCTGGAGGTTTATCAAGGTGTTTTGAGTGAAAAATAATACGGTAAACATCCCCCTTCGCCAAGGCTACGGGGGATTAATGTTCTTGCAAGAACATTAAAAAAACCCGCTCTCGTGAGCGGGGGGGGGGGCTTATCGTATCGCCACCGATTCTTCAATGAAGGTTTTGGCTGGTTCCGTGGTTGTTTGCAGGTTTGATTGGTTCTTCAACGGGTTCAATATTTTTGCGTTCGTCCTCGTCGCGCAATGTTTGGAAGAGAATTTTTTTGCCATTTTTCAGATTTTCGAAGTCTGTGCGTACCGCGTCGATACTTTTTTGCGACGTGGCATTGTGTGCTCGCATTTCAAGTTCGACATAAAGGGCCAGGTGGGTAATCAGTCGGCGACCACTGTTGAAATCCTCGTTGTCGGTACACCGTTGGCCGATTTTTTTCTGTGTCACGGCCAGTGAAAATTTCATGCGATACTGATCGGCAATTCTTTGCATGGCTTCGAGAATCACCGCGTGTGGGCTGTCGGTCTCGACATTTTCGCGAACGCAATCCGCGCGGAAAAGCAGGAATGTCGCGTCGCCTTCGTTGATGTATTTTGAGGCCTTCGTTGCCATCATCTGTGCCGCTTCCAACGCGGTTAAATCTTCCATCTTCTTGATTTCTTGCTCCAAAGACAGAATATTGCCTGACGTGTTCAAAGGTTTGAAATCATTGGCAATTGCTATTGCCAAAATGGTCATTCCAATAAGCAACACAACGACGACACCAATTTTTAGGCACACGGTTAGTTCTCCATTT
>JAUSJG010000029.1 GCA_030647555.1 bacterium
AAAATCTTGAGGCGTACTGTAAGTACGGTGAGGGATTTTGTGATTGAGTAGTAATTGTAGTCAGAGATGTAGTGGACATAAGATGAGCAGGTTATTTAAGTTAGTCGCCTTAGCGACCACTCCGCGCCGTAACTAATGACAAGGTGTAAACACGGGGTGGTGATAACTTGCGGTTGCTTATTTATTTAGTTCTACGACGTCGTGAAGCAGGCCGGTAGCGGTGTCCCCGCGGAAGCTTTTAGGGAGTTTTTCAAGTTGGTTAGATTACTTGTCGCCGCTGTTAAGTTATTAGTGGCTGTAGTGAGATTTGCAGATGCTTGAATATAAGCGTTTGCTTCGGCGCTTTTATACATGTTCGTGGATTCATTGTCTGCGATTTTTTTTGCCGCCAAGTACGCAGTATTGGCTGTGTTGTATCGCGTGCTCGCTTCTGTCAATTTCTTATCATACGCAATAATTATTCCGCGTGAAACTTTATTTCTTCGCGCTAGATGTAGATCTCTGCTCGCAGTATTTTTTGCTTTTGCTGCGCTATCTAATTCGGTTTTTGCCAAAGCAAGGTTGTTATTGGCAACATTAATTTTGTTTACTTGCGCGTATATTTGTGTTGTTAGTACTGCGTTATTATTATCAAATACTGTTTTTGAGGCATCATACATTGTTTGTGCTGTATTCTTTGCTGTAATCGCGGCCGTGATTGCGGCAGGACACGCAGGAAGTACTCCTGCTGGTGGAGGTGAAAAAGACAAACCCGTGATCGGCAACGGATGCGGTGATGCAATAGGAGGAGGATTTGGACATGCTTTGGTTGGCAGACCCCAAATACCGCAGACTTTGCATACTTTTGTTTTATACGTCGTGGTGGACATAAATGTGTTCAGGGAGGCCGCCTTAGCGTCCGATATATCTGTAGAAGCATTCGTGTAACACTGCTTAAATCCTTCTCCCAGTTCACTCTCCATGTTTGATTGAAAATATGAAGTACAATTTTCTGTTGAGGTTATCGGTCCCGGCATTGGTCCAGGAACCGCTGGGTTTGCATAGCAAGATGTAATTTTATTTTGCATGACACTAACCGCAATATTAACAGCGTCAACCAAAGCATAATGTCTATCATTTATTAAACCTGAAATAATCCCAGAAATACTTACTCCGAATTCATTTTTAATTTTATTTATCTGATCTACAGTTAAACTTGGGTTAGTTATTGATGCTAAATATGTTCCCTTTTTTATACAACCTACCGAGTCAGGAGCCGTGAAATATACCGATGCGCTTGTTGTATTAGTAGAACCGCACAACCGCGCTTTACCGTTTGGATCAATTCCGCACGTGTATTCTTTTGTGTTACAATTGTACTCCGTCTTCGTGTTTACCACGTAATCCGGACTGGAGGGATTTGGGTAAACAACGATATTATTTCCAGCAGAAAAAGTTTCCTTGCAAAAATCCCACAATATATTGTTTCCATTCTCATACCCATCAATTTCTAAAATTTCCAGATTTCTATCCTGAAGAATACTGGTAGCAAATTTAAACGTTCCCTTTGGTAAGTACGGACTTCCACTTACAGATGAGCACGTTGCTGTCGACGCCGCTTCCGCGCTATCTCCAAATAGGTTAGGTAGTGAGATTTTATTTATTGGCAATAATTGAGAAAGAGGCGCATACGGAGTGCGCGTGCTTCCTGCCGGTGTTGGCGTTGTTGTAAAAGGATAAAACGGACTTGGTGAGCTACCGTAAGGAGTTGGCGTGGGGCTGACTGACGGTGAAGGACAAACCGATGTACACTGCGTATTTTGAAACGCAACACTTATATCGGGCGCTGAACCTGCAGAAGGAGAAGCACTAGGCGAAGAAGAAGGTTTAACCGAGGCGGAAGGAGACGGTTGAATAACTGTTGTTTTCGTGAGGGACGAATAACTCTGAACAATCAACCCGAGAGCCAGGACAAAGACGACAACAACACCGCCGATAAACCATTTATTGGGCATCGTTTGTTTATTCACGCTTCCTTTTAACAAGTTTTCACCTACTTTTGAACTATTTACTTCTTCTTGTTCGTCTTCAATTTCCAGCATATTTCAGGGTTAGTAATTAATGATCCCCTATTTATTTAAAGTATATCACTTAATCAATTAAATGTATTAAAGCAAAAGAAAAAACCACCCGTGGGGTGGTTTACATGTCTGTTTACATGTCGATCCTTGAGTCCAAAGGTTCCTGGTTGCATCAATGAAGAGGCATAGGTGACACAAAGAGGACTCAAGGATGAAAGAATGAACGTAACAGATTGAAATCTAACGACGAACGGCTTCGGCGAGGAAGATGATGGCGAGCCAAAAGACGCTCACAGTCACCAATCCTTGTACAACTTTCGTCGTGAGCTTCTTAATTTGTTTCTTCCCAAAACCAGTCATGTTTGCGCCCACGTTGATGGCAATTAAACAGAGGGCAACAGGAAGAACGAAACGAAGAAGCGGTTCCAAAGCTTGCGGGTCCATGGTTTTTTCTCCAGAGGACTATTTTGGAGTTCTCAAGCACCGTGCAAGAGACACCAAAATCCGCAAGCTTAGAATTTTTTCAGCCTGTCGAATGAACAATTACTACCTATATCTTATGCTAAATAGCCATTTCTGTCAAACTTGCCATCAAGCACCCCTCACTTCTTTTTTTTATTCACGAAATATGGGTCGGACTGCTTAGCGGTCCGACCCGCACTGGACGACGAGACAACGCGACACTACGGCCAATGAGGGTTCGACCTTTCACAAAGTCGAACCCTGCGACGCTACGACCAATCAAGAGGTCGGACCTTTCACAAAGTCCGACCTTACTACCACTCCTTCTTTATCTTCAACCAATAACTAACCCAATTAACAATCAGAATCAGAAGCGGTGAAACGACCAACAAAACAACTACTTGCTGCCACGAAAATCGGTACATAACAAAACCAAAGATCAGACCACCCAGCACCATATCCAACTGATCCCACGGCAACCATCTATGACCAGAAGGAATTTTTAAGCGTCTCTTAAAATAACTTTTTACCAAATCCCCCGTCAGCGCTCCAGCCCCCAAAACCAAACCCCAAAGTAAAAAGTTCTCATAACTGTACGGAAACTCAATAAATAATTTTCCGGCGCCGTTTCTCCGCACCAACAACTGCAAAAAAGCCGTACCAATGCTTGCCAAAATCCCCGTCACAAACCCACGGTAGGTTTTATTGACCCCAAAAAGCGGATGCATTGTGTCTTTATTACTGCCGTCGATGGAGATATTCAACCTTGGAAAAATATTTACTCTCGTTGCCACCACCGGCGCCATGTTGGCGACATAAGCAGGAAGGAACAAATATAAGGTGGAAATCAGCAAATCGAACATATTGCAAGCTTATCACAAGAAAGGCGCAATTGTTGAATAAATTTTCAATTATCAATGACCAATTATCAATTAATTTTCCAGCCTTCGCTAAAGCTTCGGCCGGCAGGCAATTCTTAAATTATCAATTTCGCGATGACGTGGTAATTGATCATTCAAACATTGATAATTAATTGAAAATTGGGAATTGAACATTGATAATTTAAGTTTGTTAAAACAAAATGAGTCTTCTATGAACCACCTTTTCCCCTTATACTCACAATATCCAATGAAAAAACAGCTCATTCCCGGCGCGGAGCCATTCTACCTAAAAACCGACGGTAAAGTGGCTTGTCTTTTGGTACACGGTTTCACCAGCACGGCTTACGATGTTCGCGCCTGTGGAGAATATTTAACGGCACACGGTATCGCTACTAAAGGAGTGCTGGTGGCCGGTCACGGCACTTCTCCGAGAGACCTGGCGAAAACAAATCTCGATGATTGGCTTAATTCCATCCGAACCGCCTATCAAGAATTGAAAAAAGACTACCCCATTGTTTATGTCCTTGGCATTTCGCTCGGTGGAAATTTTCTCGCAACATTGGCGCAAGAGTTAAACTTTGCCGGAATTATTTTTATTGGCGTGCCACTTAAATTTAAACACGAAAAATCCTACAAAGCCCTCTACTACGCCTACCGAGCGCTTGGTATCAATTACCAGCGCAAGTGGTACCAAAAATCACTCGACCCACAAATCCGCAAAGTTCGTCCCAACTACAAAAGCATCCCCCTGATTTCGGCACCCGATGTTTTAAAAGTAATCGAAATGTCTCGCACGGCATTGCCCGGCATCAACTGCCCCGTTCTTGCGGTACAATCTACAACCGATCATGCCGTGGATGATGAAACAATCTCCACCCTCCAAAACAGTATCAACACCAAAGATTTTCAGGTAATGTGGGTGGAAAATCGCTATCATGTTGTTCTTATCGATCACGGCAAAGAAGAAGTTTTTGAACGAATCAACAAATTCATCTCTGAACATCAAGCAAAACAATGAAAATTTTAATGCTCTCCAACCATTACCTTCCGCATATGAGTGGCGTGGCCACTTCCATTACCCGCACGATTCGCAATTTGGAAAAATTGGGCCATGAAGTAAAATTAATTGTTCCTGCTTTTCCCGAGTTCACCGAAACAAATCCTAAAATTTATCGTGTACCGTCATATCCGTTTCGCCCCCCACTTATTCCTCTCCCCTATCCGGGAAAGAGTTTTATCGCCAAAGTAGTCACCGATTTTAAACCAGACATCATTCACACCCACCAGCCTTTCATGCTCGGAAAAACAGGACTCAAGGTGGCACTTAAAAACCATATTCCTTTCGTTTTCACGCACCACGCGATGTATGAACAATATGTTCATTACGCACCATTCCTCCCGAATAGTTTGCTACAAAAAATTATCGTCAGGCGCGTCATGCGATTTGCCAATAAAGTTTCGGCGGTCGTTGCACCCTCTGAATCGGTGGCAAAAATACTGCATGAAAGAAAAATTAAAACGCCGGTTTTTATCATCCCCACGGGCATAAATCCGGAATTTTTTGTTCGTGGGCCGGAAACAAGAAACGCTACTCGTAAAAAGTGGGGTGTGAAAAAAACCGAGACCGTTATTATTTCTTTTGCCAGGCTAGCCGCCGAAAAGAATTTTGAATTACTTCTCAAAGCCTTTGCCCTACTACAAGAAAAAACAAAAAAACCACTTCGCCTAATTTTGGGCGGTGATGGACCCGCCACCAACAGCTTAAAAAAGTTGGCTGAAAAATTGGACTTAGGTAAAAAAATAATTTTTACCGGCAGTTTTCCCTACACAGATGTTCCCGACTTTCTCATTGGCGCGGACATCTTTGCCTACCCATCTTTAAGTGAAACTCAAGGACTTGTAACGCTCGAAGCCTTAGCGACCGGCCTTCCGACCGTTGTCGTGGACGCCCCGGGCAACCGCGATATCGTAAAAGACGGCATCAGCGGACTAATCACTAATCCCACCGTCAAAGATTTTACCTCAAAGATACTTTCTCTCATCACTTCCCCCAAACTTCGTACAGCATTAGCTGAACAATCAATCCCCCGCGCCACAGATTTTTCAGAAGAAAAAATGGCCGAGAAGATGGTGAACTTATATAAATCTTTATTGCGTTAAAGCATTAGGATCCGACGTAAGCACTCACGGGTTGAGGAAATAACCGTAGTGGCCACATTGAAGGTGGCCATTCATGGCTTCCTTCAATGTGGTTTAGGTTCGCGTAACGTCGTTTCGATACTACTAACCTACACCACTTCCGATGAAGTGCCTCGGCACCACATCGGAAGTGGGCGTGACTATTCAAATTTTTCCTTGACCTGTGAGTGGTTACGGTCCGACCTCTTAGAGGTCGGACCGTAATAAAATATTTGTATAAAAAAAGTGCGAAGCAATTGCTTCGCACCGCGACATTTAACGACCGGACCGACACGGCCTACTTTTTAGTCTTGGCCGGTTTACCGTTCTTCCTCCCATTCCCGTTCGTTGGCTCCAGAAGCCCTCTGAACACCTTCGTTCTGCCCTCCTTCTCTGCGAGAGCACAGGTGGAACAGAGGACAGTTTCCATACGCCCCATGGATTCCCCTTCCTCAAGCTTCCGCCAATCACCCCAGACACCATGGCGCGTCACCCGCGCCCTCCGACACCCGGTGCAAAATTCCCTTTGAACGTCCAAATCCCGTTCCAGAACAGCGATAGACATGCCACGAATCCCTTCTACTAGTGCCTTGAGGACAGATTGGAACGAACGAGACGAGTTTTCGCGAGTTTGACAAGCCGACCGCGAGGACCATCCGAGTAATCGATGTATTCCTCGACTTGGTAACCGTTGTGTCGCGCGCGCCTTTCTTTACGCCGTAACCGCTTTTGCGAACGGTGCGACTCAAGAGTGAAACCGCTTTCCAAATCTTCAACGCCGTCAATCACGGCCTTGCAGTCATCGCAGTGAACCACGAAAGCGTCATCTTGTTTATCCAACGACACCGAACCGTCCATGTTCTCATAAATGAAATATCGCCCACAACGCGTGCACTGTGTCCGACACAGATCCTTGGCTGTTCGTAGAACACGCACGTAACGATGTGGCGTGATGATGCGTAATGCCCCCTCCTCCGAAAGAATTTCCAGCAGTTGCTCGTAACTTTGCCCGCTTGCAGTTTCTTGTCTGCAAATCATGGTAACCTCGTGTTTGTCCTAGAAGCAAAAAATACGACGAACAACAACCCTCCGCTTAGATCGGCTCCTTTCCATTCCGAACTAGGTTTTTGAAAACAACAACCCCAAAGGCACCTCCCCCAAAGGCACCCCACAAAGACAAACTATAATAGTAACTGGCTAAAGTGTCAAAACTGGTTGACGGTAACTAAAATCCCAATGACCAAACCCCAAATCCCAACAAAACTCTAAAATTTTAAATGACCAAAACGTTTGTTTTTGGAATTTAGATAATTAGGATTTTGTTGGACATTGGGTTTTGGGGTTTGGAATTTTCATTCGAAGTGTGTCGTCACATTCAACTGCCCGATTCGTCGTTTAATCAAATCCGCCGTTTTTAATTCAGGGTCTCGTTCCAAAAGTCTTTCGGCGGCTTTCCGCACATTGAGCAAGAATGGCACGTCGGTAATATTTGCCACCTTCAGTTTCACGCCACCCGACTGACGCGTCCCATAAATCTCCCCCGCCCCTCGTCGCTTCAAATCCTCCTCCGCAATCTGCAACCCATTCGACAAAGTTTCCAAAGAAACCAAACGGCTTAAAATAGCGTCGTCTTCACTTTCGCTAACCAAATAACAAACCGCCTCTTGTCCCCTACGCCCAACCCGACCACGAAATTGGTGCAACTGTGCCAACCCAAAACGTTCCGCGCCTTCGATTAGAAGCGCTGTCGCATTGGGAATATCAACACCAACTTCTACCACCGACGAAGCAACCAGCAAATCTAATTTGCCATCCCGAAAATCCGCCAGAATTTGGCGCTTTTCATCAGACGGCAATTTCCCATGCATCATCCCCACCCGAAAATCCGGAAAAACGACGGACATTAATTTTTTATATTCCGTGATAACCGACTTGGTGTCATCTTCTTCGTCATCCACTTCTTCCACGCGCGGACAAATGACGAAAACTTGTTCCCCATTTTTCATTCGATCCGCCAGCAAGCGATATACTTCTTCACGCAGGTTAGGTGGTACCACTTCTGTTTTTACAACCTGTTGCCCTGGTCGACTATCAAGCTGGGTGACATCCACATCTCCATATGCCGTTAATTGCAATGTCCGCGGAATCGGTGTGGCTGTAAGTGAAAGAAAATGCGGTGTTGGTTGTCCCGCTTTTCCCTTTACCAATTCATCACGCTGATCAACACCAAAGCGATGCTGCTCATCCACCACAACCAAACCAAGCTTTTTAAAATTCAAATCAGCATGAAACAAGGCATGCGTGCCCACCAACAAATCAATCTCACCCGAAGCGACACCATCGGCAATGGCATTACGTTCACTCACCCTTAACGATCCCGTCAAAAGTGCTACCCGCAAACCCATCGGTGCAAAAAGTTTTGCCATGCTTTCCGCGTGTTGGGTTGCCAGAATTTCTGTCGGTGCCGCCAAGACAACCTGCGCGCCACTTTCTTTTGCGATAATCGCCGCCATCCCGGCCACCACCGTTTTACCGGAACCAACGTCCCCCGCCACCAAGCGATTCATCGGCACAGCCGAACCGATATCAGAAGCAATTTGTTTTATCGCCTCTAACTGGGAAGGTGTCAATTCAAACGGCAACTTTTTTTCCGCATCCTTAATTTTACTTTCAGACATCTTCAATTTTATTCCATCTTCTTGCAATCGTTCCTTCTTGCGCACCAATGAGGCCAACTGCAAAATAAACAATTCATCAAAAGCCAAACGCTTACGACTGGCCGTTAGTTCTTCAAACGAATCCGGAAAATGAATGCCTTTAATGGCGTCACTAAATACCAAAAGATTTTCCTCTTCTCTAGTGGTTTCGGGTAAATAATCGATAAGTTTTGGCGTAAGTGGCATCGCCCGCGTCACCAAATAGCGCAAAAAACGCGAAGATACGTTTTCGGTTTCGGAATAGATAGGAGTAAGCCGGGCCGCGTGAACAGGAGGATGCAAGGTGGTAATTTTTTCCGCTTCCGGAGAAATAATTGTTACGCCGGTATCCCCTTCCGAAGGTGTACCAACCAATATTACTTCCGTCCCTTTGGGAAAGTTTTTCTCAATAAATCTTTGATGAAACCAAACCAACGGAATGCTTCCCGACTCGTCCTGAAATAGCGCCTTTGTAATCAAAACCTGTTTTGCCTTCCCATGCCTTTTTCGAAAAGTCGCTTCGCCACTTATCTTCATAATTTTCCCCTGCAATACGCATGGCGTACCAATCACAACATCGCGCACGTTACTTATTACCCGTCGATCCTCGTGACGATTTGGAAAATAAAACAAAAGCTGGCGGAGATTTTTTATCCCCAACCGCCGAAGCCCGGCGACAACTTTGTCATTTACGGCCGGCAAATTTCCAACCTGCGTATTTAGATCCATAAAGGCATCTTACAGGAAATTAAAGGATTGCTCACATACCACAACCAATCAACTATACTAATATATCACCGTCCAAGGATATTTCGTTTTTGTAATCTTCCAGGTGTTTTCTTTGATGCTTACGATATTCCCGATTTTACTCACATCCCGCCTTACAGAATCTTTAAACTTACTCGAATCAGGAGAACCAAAAATGTCTTTTTCAGCCCATATTTTATCACTTGTCATGTATATAATAAATCCGGGTCCAAATCCCATCCCCTGTGGCCATATCTCTAATCCGTTTTTCTTATCATATTCAACTATCGTTTCTCCATATCTACATAACCTTGTATTATTATTTTCATATTTTTTACCAAGAACTCGGCAACCCTGTGCCTCCAATTTTATTTTTATTTCCGAAAGTAAAATGGGTTCAATTTTCACATAGCCAGTATAGAGCGTTCTAGCATTTGGAAAAATATTGACTGAAATAACCCCCTTAAGCACAAGAAAATACAAACCACCAATAATAACAATTACTCCGCCCGCGCCTATCAATATTATTTTTAGAATATTTTTCATATTTATGCGAATTAAGTATAACACGACAATAATTTATTTATTCCCGGCAGGATTCTGTCAGTAAATTTGCTGACGCAAATTTTTAATGCCCAAATTGCGTAGTCCTAAAGCGACTTTTTCGTTAACCAAGGGAAAACTGGTTACTGACGTCCGCAAATCCATAACAATCTCCATGAAATATAACGGCATTGACAATTACTAAATACTATTGTAGGTTTAAAGAGGTCGCGAGCAATCGCGCCCATCAAAAAGGGACCTGGTGCCGATAAACTAGGTCCTATTTTGTATTCAAAGATATGCATTAAATAAATTTTGTACATAACCTTTTCGAAAGTTTCTTGCCAGTTATTTCCGTATATCGCCAATAATCTTCCGGCTGTTTGCCGTATTCAAAAATATGAAAAATCGGATAACACAGCAAATCGGCAATTTGAATTCCAATTGTTTTTCCCGAATCTGAAAAAAGCACTTTTTCGATAATATTCTCACACTTCAATTCTCGATAATCCCACCGCATCGCGTGATGAACCTCATCCAATTCTTTATCCATAAATTTCTTCACCACTTGTCCTTCTCTCGGATCAATAATGGTAATGCCATAAGCATTTTCCATTTTTAATAAATCATTAAAACTTTGTAATAACGACGCGTAGGCCATATTATAAACATTTTGCGCCGGATATTTTTCCCAAAATTTTTCCTTATTTACTACAACCGAAAGCAACTCAACAGGAATCTTTTGAAGAAATAATTTGAGGTCTGTTTCGAGTTCGTCGTACTTGGCGCGATCGTGCAATTTAATCGGCGAACCTTCTTTTAAATCAGGATTCGCATAACGAAGAAAGTTGGACTTAATTTCCACGTCCGAATTTTGATAAAATTTGTCTTTTATTTTCCGAAACTCACGCTCAATATCAATCTTGTCGTTTTCGTGAATAACCGCTCCGCACAAAACCAGATATTTTTTACCCTTTTGTGAAATGGGCGCGGTATCGCCAGATTCGTCTACATACATTAAGTACATATTTTTATCATAACACACCAGAGATACATTTAGGTTCTACACCTATACTCCATTAATTAACTCATTTTTTGAGGAAAAAGTTCTTACCCCGATAAAAATAAACCCCACAACACCAACTATTACTCCCATAACAATCAATGCCTGCGGTAAGGTGTACACATCAACCACCCACCCCACCAAGGGCGCCATCAGTGCGTAAAATATATGCTCAATAAAACCCTTTACAGAAAATGTGGTTGCCCGAACACTCGAATCGGTTTCTTTGTGGATATAATCGGAAATTACGACAGACGAAAAACCGTCGACAAATTGCATAATAAAGGCAATAACAAAACCAAAGATAAAAACAATCTTTCCCATTAATAAATAACAAAGACTGGTAAGCACAAACAATGACACTAATGAAGCTTTCCGACCCAATTTCTCTTCAATCACATGTGAATACTTAGCGCTAACGGCACTAATCAAGTTAAAAGCGGCAAATACCAAACCGAAGTAGACGATTTTGAGACCAGACAATTCAAAGTAGGGCTGATACAGCCAATAAGCAACACCAGTAGCACTGGTAATAACAGCAGAATAACAAATTAGCCATCGTATTTCTTTATTATGAAAAATTGCCTCTTTAATCAATCCCATTGAATTAAATATGGAATTTTTAGGCGTCAAATTGCGATTAAGTTTGGGCTCATAAAAAGAAAGTGAAACAAGGACCAACAACAGATAGAATGGAATCATTGCAAAAAACGGGTAGCGTAAATTAAGACCCCCCAACAAACCGCCAACAATACTGGCCACAGCGACTCCTGCAGAATAAAAGAAAATTGCGTTACCCCAAATTTTTTTATAGGAATGTTCTCTTCCTAACGCTTTTAAATTGTCATACATGAAAGCGGAATCAGCGCCCGAGATAAATGCACCAGCCAGAGCCCAAGATAAAACTGCAAAAAGAAAATAGTAAAAATTATTTCCAAACGCATATAGTGTCATCGCTAAAGTTGCGAAAATACCCGTCATTAACAAGGACTTTTTTCTGCCAATAACATCGGCAAAATGGCCGGTAGGGATTTCCGCGAATATCCAAACAACAGAACTGATTGATTGCAAAATCATTATCTGAGTTAGTTTCAGGCCATTATTTTGATAAAACAAAACAATAATCGGGGTATAGAACATCATGCTATACAAAATTTCGTATAGATAAAATTTCCAAATATTATTTTCTAATTTCTTTTGATCAATTTCCATGATGGAGTAAATAATCTAACACAAATTTTTAACACCCAAATTGCGTAGTCCTAAAGCGACTTTTTCATTTTCTTAAAAGCTTCAGCTTCTTAAAATTATCACTTGAAACTACTTTCTTTCCCGTTTTTTCTTCAATATCTTTCCGTGTTCGTCCCGCAATACCGCCACCAACCTGCGCATCTTTTTTCAACGCTTCCAAACCCTTTGAATCTTTCTCGGTCGTGACTTTTGTCGTGGTCGCCTCACCCAGCATCGTCAAAATCAATTCGATATCGCCCATATGATCACGCAAATTATCACCCGCTTTTTTACAAAGGGCTTGGTAATAAATAAACACTCTATATTCTGTTCAATACGCCTCAAATACGACCGCTTTGATTGAACAAAATCTTGAGACGTACTATACGTACGTTGAAAGATTTTTGATTGAGAAGTGGTTGTAGTTGAGGATGGAGTGGACATAAGATGGAGTGTTTATTTATTACCAAGCCCTGAGCCCCTTGTGTTCCAAATATTCTTTCGCACTTTTTTCAAAAGCTGCTTTGTATATTTCATCGGTCAAGATCGCGTACTCAAGGCCTTTTGTCACCCCTCTCTGCTTCCACTCATCGGTTAAAGTATTTCTAACGGCAATACCACGCATTCGCTTATCAACCCAATCCTTGGGATAACCCTTCTTGTCATAAATTTCCTTCGCCCTTGTTACCGCCAGTTCCGGATCGGCAATTTCTTCAATCCGCTCTTTCCCCACCCTTGCCAGCCAGAGCTTAAACGGCTCCGCCTTGGGGGACGGAATGGATTGAATAATGCGAAAGATTCCTTCCAAATCGGCCGTAGTCTCTTTTCTTTTTCTTCCATCTTTGGCCACCACCTCAAGGAGGGTACAAATTGTACCCCACTTGGCGGAAAGTTCCGGATCGCGCGTGCGCATCTTTTTAACGTATTGCTTCACGTCCGTAGACTCAGAAAGCACTTCCACCACGTCGGAAACAGAAAAATACCACTTCTCTAGATGCCAAACTCGACGCACTTCTTTTTCCTCAAAAATAGTGATTTTTGTTCTATCTGCCTGTTTTTTATTCATCGCTTTGTTGGTTTAATTCTTAATTTTTCAGGCGTGCGAATCACCCTCGTGATTAGACTATTTAAATCCACAGAGACATCGTAGCGCAAATACGGAGATTTCTCATCTTGCCACGGAAGGATTCCTTTTTACAATTTAATCCCGCCTCGCTTCGCTCGAAGCGAGACTAAATCAAGAAGCCGGCAGGATTAGGCCTCGAAACTTTCGTTGATACAAAAGTTTCTGGCCACCGGCAATCGGTTTCGTTGCGAACGAAACAACGATTGCCGTTCGAATCCGCAAGCGACACACGAAGGTGATACAACCCCGGCAGGATTCCTTTTTACTGTCAAAAACGCCTCGCTTCGCTCGATGCGTTTTTGACAGTAAAAAGCCTGGGTAGTTAAAACATTGAAGCAGTTCAATGTTTTAACTACCCTTCGAATCCTGCCGTACTTTTAGAAGTAATATAAAACAGTCCCCAGGGGGACTGTTTTATATTACTTGTGCCCCCGGCAGGATTCGAACCCACGACCTCCTGGTCCGAAGCCAGGCGCTCTATCCAGCTGAGCTACAGGGGCTTTATTTTTCTCTTGGGTGGCTAGAGGGTACCGCCCCCTCGTCTCCCGGACCACAACCGGACGTTCTACTATTGAACCATAGCCACCACGTTTCAATTGGAAATTTAACCAATCTCTGAAAAACCAATATGGCAATACTATTCGAAATTCTATTAATAATCAAGCCAAGAAAAATGATACCCACTTACAGTGGGTGTTCGTGTGCAGATATTTCCTTCCCTGAAGGAGTCTCCTCTGTGCCTGAATAGTCTTCATCGACCACAAGCCGTTGACCCATTTCACTCCAGGCCTGTCCTGCTCGTATAATTTCCGGATCATCACCGGTCGCTTCAAGCAATTCCTTTCGATGATCCTCTTCCAAATCAGCTACCGCAGAACAAGGCTCGGGATTTGGAAAAAAGTCTTCTGGTCGCTTTATTATGGGTTCGTTCATGACTATTTTCCTCCAGTACAACGTGCAAAACAAATTGATCTTACAACACATTTTAAACCTTGAAAACATGCCTTGTTTAAAGTAGTATTCGTTCTTAAGCGCTCGTAGCTCAACTGGATAGAGCAAAGGGTTTCTAACCCTTAGGTTGGTGGCTAAAATCAAGATTCACGAGCCAACTGCTTGGCTCGTGAACTGATTTTAGGCCCGGAGCGATGTTTTGCTCGCATTTGGCGAGCAAAACCGCGAGGGCGTGGCCAGACAAAATTTTCGGAAGAAAATTTTAGTCGAGGCCGAGTACAGTTTATTAATTTGCGAAAATAATCTAAAGTCATAAGTAGGCGCTCGTAGCTCAACTGGATAGAGCAAAGGGTTTCTAACCCTTAGGTTGGTGGTTCGAGTCCCCCCGAGCGCACTCGAGATTTGTTTCGCTTTGCGAAACTATCAAATGTACACAAAACGACTGCACGCCCTGTGCAGTCGTTTTGCACAAGAATCGAAGAACTCTCGAAATAGGTTTTGCTTAGCAAAACAAATATTAACGTACACAAACACGATTTTTACGGAACGTAAAAACGTGTTTGCACAAAGTTTGAAGAACTCTGGCGCAAGGTTTATCCGCGATAAACCGAGTGGCAGAGCAAGAGAATTTGCGATAAGAGACGCAAATTTTCGGAGCATCTTCTATAAACAACTCCGCAACCCCACCTTTTTTAAACGTATCTTATTTTTTTCTTCTGTGGCAAATATTTTTCTATCAAATCACACAGGCCACTCAAGCCATAACTTGTCTTAATAATGCTTTTGGAAACACCTAACTCCGCGGCCGCGTGAGCTTTCGATTCATCACCGGATTCCAGCAAAAAAACAATCGGCACATTTTTTAGATCTTGGTCACCCTTTATTTGTGCCAATAAAGTTAGCCCATCAATGTCTGTCAGAATTCCATCTATAACTATCACATCCGGTCGAACATGCAACTTGCGTAACGCCTCCCCACCATTAGTGGCCGGATCTACATCAAAACCGCGTTCCTCCAACTCTTCGCACAACGTGGAAAGTAACGCTTGCTCGCTTTCAACTACCAGAATTTTTGGCATTGTTATTATTATTTTCGTACGGATCCATTACGGGAAGCGTAAAGAAAAATGTTGACCCGTAACCTTCGCGTGATGAAAACCAAATCGCCCCATCATGTTGTTCAATTATTTTCTTCACCAAAAAAAGTCCTAATCCTGTACCGCTTTCATCGGTCGCCACTGCTTTCTGACCGCGAAAAAATTGGGTAAAGATATTTACTTGTTCCTCTTTGGCAATACCGATACCCGTGTCTTCGATACTGCACACTACATATTCCGCTTTAATATTTTCATCCAAGACATTATGAACAACATCGGCCGGAGCAATCTCCCGCGTTTTTCTAACCGTGACTGTAATGGTGCCCCCGCGTGGCGTATATTTCACCGCATTACTCAAGATGTTTACAGTGACCTGATAGATTCTTTCCGGATCGCCAATCGTTAAGGGAATCTGCGCGGAATCGGCCGACCATTTTACAACAACGCCCCTTTTCAATGCTTCTCGCTCGTTTGTTCGCAATGCCCTTCTCACCACTTCCACCAACTGCATCGGCCGTTTTGCTACCAAAAAAGCACCTTCTTGCATCTTGGCGACGTTTAATAAGTCTTCTACCAATGTTACCAATCGAGTATTCGCTTCACTAATCCGTTTTAAAACTTTTGTAACATCCGGCTTATTCGCTTCTTCACCTAAAACTTTTAGAAGTCGCTCCATATTCCAAGAAAGCGAGGTAATCGGCACCTGCATCTCATGCGCTGTCATCGATAAAAATCTTTCCGAAGGCATCGGGAAAGTTTCTTTAGCCACTTCCTTTGTCGGTGTTTTTTTTAGACCGGTTGCGAAGTTCGGCGCCTTATTGGCAAAATTGACTATGTTTATGTCGTTCTCTGTCACAAGGACATGATAGCACAATTTTTAATTTGAAATTTACAATTTGAAAGACACAAATTTTAAATATCTAAAACAACATTTTCAAATTGATTAAAAATTTCAAATTAAAAATTAAAAATTCGATAGCGATTACGCACAAAAAAACTGGCTCAACCGAACCAGTTTTTTCCCCTTATCAGTAACCACTAAATAATTAATGATTACTGGTAAGTGGACGAGTTTTTATTCGGCACTCGTTACTTGGCAGAGCGTCCAATTGACGCTCCGCGAAACGAGTCTCGTCCTACGCCGGAAGTTTCTCGGGCAGTTTCTCATGCCCCACTTCGAGGATTTCTGACTCCTCGAGCGGTCGAAAAACTCCCACTCCCCTCAACCCTGTGTCGACAGGTCGCCCTTCTTCCCAGTGGATTCCACAGGGCGGTTCGAGGGTGAGTATTTCACCACGGAAGGTTTCCCCGTCAATCACTTTTTGGGAGACACAGATGATCCGCCCTTGTCCGCCCACCAAGAGCTTGTGGTAGAACTTATCGGTCCATACTGTTGTTCCAACAGCGACCAATGTCCGAACCACCGCGAGTCGAACCATTTCAGAATCAAGCTCCGTAGGCTTAGTTGCACTAAAGACCACGTTCTTGATCCGCCGAACGCTCCCGCATATGGAGAATTCCACCTCCTTCGGCTGTGGTTTCAACAAAATAGTGACTCCCTCTCCCGCGCAACACAAATTAACGTTGTGTTGTAACAGATACCAAAACGCCTCCTCCCTAGTCATAAATTTTAGCTCCAACACCACACACCTCCTCTCTAAAGACCCAGAACGGGACTGAAAAGTTTACAACAAGAGACCAATTCTGAAAGAACGGCCCCCTTTATACACATGGTATTCCTATATTATTTTTTTTGCACCTTTTCACGCAGATCAATAATCCACGCGATCAGGTACACAACGATCCATGGCAACACCGCCCAAAAAATCAGCGACGGTGACCAGACGTTAATGTGATCAAACATTCCGCACTCCTTTGTTTACCACGTGGTCGCGTGAGTGCGAAGCACTTTTACGCGACTTTACGTGGCAAAAAATCCACCTTCTCGATTCAGCAACATCCATACTGCTAAATCCAGAAGTAGATTCGTTCGCGTAGGGGCAATTCATGAATTGCCCCTACAACGGAACTAATTCATATATTTAGAACATCATCTAAACATTCGAAAAAATCGAATACTTAGAAATGCCTCGGTTCTCAACGTGGAGAACCGAGTAGACTGCACACCGACCCCAATTGGTCGATGTGTGAAAAAAGAACACTACTAACTACTGTCACGATGCGGCGCGCTCCCGCGGCGGAACCTTCGACATCGTGCCAGAGATCGTCGTCACCCGCACTTCGGTGACCTCGATTTTTTCGATAACATCGCCGAATGGGGGAAACTGACTCCCCGGCCAGTATACGACCGCAATAAGATCGCCGGCCAAGGGCAACACTTCGCCTGCGCGACTCAAAAAGCCATTGCCACCGCATCCACCGTAGGACTTATACTCACCGTCCGGGAGGAGGCTGTAGTTCAGCGGTTTTCCGATCAACTTCTTCCGCTGCTGTGCGAGGTCGCGATTCCTCTTCGCCACAACCAACAAAGAGATCACTCCGAACAAAACCGCCAAACCCACGTACCCAGTTTCCATCCACGTCATGGCCGAAGCCCTCCGTAAAAAACAAACTCAAACATCGAGTCGCCGGAGCTGAACACCCCTCAAACGACTCCCGCTTCTAGTGGCAAATTGCCAACAAAAGTGAGAGGCGGATTTCATGGTTTGAAATCCGCACAAAAGTTACTGCTTCACGACACGGAAACCGGTCGCATCGAGACGCAACCGGTTGCCGTTCACGAGCCCGGGTCTTTGCAGACAAAGCTCGTGAAACGCTTCCCGTTCGCCGGGAAGAAGCGGGTGCGGTTGCCTTAGCAACTGCACTAACTTTCGCCACGACCGCCGCTTATGCAAACGGCCCATGGCAACAAAAAATTCCATTGTGCTCATTCTTCCCTCCTTGAATCGGGTCGGACTGCTGTAGCGGTCCGACCCGCATTGGACGACGCGACGCTACGACCAATCAAGGTCGGACCGCTCGGCAGTCCGACCTTATTGTCAATGGGACCGACCCAACAAGAGTTGGTCCCTTACGCGACTCATCACCAAAGACAAATCATATTATCTTCATTGATGAGTTTCCCAAGTCGTTGTGTCTAGCACAAACGACTTGGGATAAATTGATTATTTCGCCCGCGACTAGCGCAGTCTGGGCTTCTGCGACGCGCCGAGCGAGCGACGGGCGGTGTCGCCCATCACGCGCACGTACACGTCGCTCGACGTGTTCGTCTGGGCGTAACGAATCCTCTCGTTATGCCACGCCGGCGACGGAGACGGCATCTCCACCGTCACCCGCGCGAGCGAAACGATCGACGTCGGCTTCTTCTGCCGTGCCGCCATCCTCGCCCGCACACTCGCCACCGCCACCGGGTCCTTCAACAAATTCGCCATTTTCTGGATCCTTATCAAATGGCTTCGACCGCTTTGTCCTTCACCAATCCAAGTGAAACACGGTCAAAAGAAAAATTACTCTCGGGACAATCAAGAGCTCCTCCGATATTCTTGAATAATGAAATATGAGTAATGAATTATGATACGCGTTGTCCGCCTTCATCATTCATTTTTCGTCATTCATCATTCACCGTCTTTCCCCCATCAATGGCGACCAGCTAGAAAACTAACTGTGCCGCCATAGATGAGGTGCCGAAATTTCTTTCAGCACCCTTCAGGTTGATTAAGTATGAAGTGCAATCGCTTTTATACGATTGTGCCGGCCTTTTTAAGACCGTTGGTCTTCGGGGTGTGTTTTGACAGCAAAAGCCGTAAAATATTCCCGCTCCATACTCAATTCCCGTATTCAATTGTCAAAGGATCTGGTCTCTCTTCCGAACCCTGTGATTAGATAAGGGATAATTGTACTCCCAAAATACGAAAATGTCAATAGTAACTTAAAGACACTACTATTTTATGGCTTTTATTAGGCATTTTCTTTTGTTCCAAACACACACAAATCCTATCGCTTTTAATTATCAATTTTCAATGACCAATTATCAATTAATAATCAATTCTTAAATTATCAAGTAACGGCGTCGTCAATTGATAATTGTATCATTGATAATTAATTGAAAATTGGGAATTGAACATTGAAAATTTGATTCCATATTGAGATTGCTTCGGTGCTGAAGCATCTCGCAAGGACTACAATTATATTTCCCCCAGTGGCGTCCTGTACTGCAACGCTTCTCCCAGATGTTTCTCCAATATCTCCGCTTCATCCTCCAAATCAGCAATCGTGCGAGCAACCTTTATTGTGCGATGTACCGCACGCGTACTAAGACGCAAACTATCCGCTGCCCGCGCTAAAAGGTTTCGACTTTCCGGTGACAACGCGCAATACTGTCGAATTTGCGCCCCACTCATTTCGGCGTTCGACTTTTCCTCCGTAAATCTTTCACGCTGTTTCGTCCGCGCTTTCTCAATCCGTTCCCGAATTTTTTCCGACGACTCCGCTTCAAAGTGATCCAAAACTATATCGGCTTTCACTGCCGGCACATGCACATGCAAATCAATGCGATCTAAAAGTGGACCGGAAACCCGTCGTTGATATTTCGCCACCTCCCCCGACGCGCAAGAACAGGTGCGATTACTGTCACCAAAATACCCACATGGACAAGGATTCATCGCCGCCACCAAACAAAACCGCGCCGGAAAACTTTGACTGCCCGCCGCCCTACTCACCGTGACAAAACCTTCTTCCAACGGTTCGCGCATATGATCCAACACAGTACGTGGAAATTCCGCAAATTCGTCTAAAAATAACACGCCACGGTGTGCCAACGTCACCTCGCCCGGTTGTGGGATACTTCCCCCGCCAATCAACGCCACGGCCGAAGTGGAATGATGTGGCGAACGAAATGGCCGTGTACTAATCAAAGCGTCCTGCGCCGAAAGTAATCCCTTGATGCTATATATTTTAGTTACCTCAAAAGCTTCCGACTTGCTTAGGCGCGGCAAAATTCCCGCGAAAGCCCGTGCCAACAAAGTTTTTCCCGACCCGGGCGGACCATGTAATAGAACATTATGCCCGCCGGCGGCCGCCACTTCCAATGCCCTTTTGGCGTGTGCTTGCCCGGCTATTTCTCGAAAATTTGTACCGACATAGTATTCAACCGTTTCTTCTTTTTCGTCTTTTGCAACCAAGGATAACGGCGCGCGGTTTTCCAAATGATCCACAATCGCCCGCAAACTTTCCACAGCAATCACATCCCCGCCGGCCAAAACGGCTTCGCGCCCGTTTTCCTTGGGAACAAATAAAATATCCGCCGTACTGTTTTTAACATAATCCCCCATTGCCACTGTTCCCAAAATCGGTTGCAGTTTTCCATCCAACCCCAGCGACCCCGCAAAAACAAATCGCTCCAATCTTGCCGTCAATTGCCCGGTGGCCAGCAAAAAAGCAAGCGCAATGGGTAAATCGAATTGCGGACCAACTTTACGAACATGCGCCGGCATCAAATTAACAATCGTCCGATGGCGCGGTGGTTCGAAACCGGAATTTCCCAGCGCGGCAATAATTCTTTCTTTTGCTTCTTTCACCGCCGTATCGGGCAACCCGACGATTGTTATAGAAGGCAACCCCGCTAAAACTTCCACCTCCACTTCCACTGGATGCACATCCAGGCCAGTGAGTGTAACCGAGCGAACTATCGCGGACATAAGGGCGTTTTTTGCGAGTGTTTATTATTGCTTTTCATTACCTATATTATACACGAAAACGACTGCGAACCCACGCCCACTCACGGAACGGAGCAACCTTGCTCCGTTCCGTGAGTGGTGTTGGTCGTCTTTACGCCATTTTCTTTCTTCAAATACTTTTAAATAAAAACCTATTCCTAACGAGACTTGTGTGCCGATTCATTTGTCGCCAAAAACGAAATTGCTTTCCAGACCCGCCGTTCCGCTTCGCTTTTGGACAAACGATTATCCAAATAAGCCTCTTCTAGAAATTTCATTCTATTGCTTTTTCTTCCTGTTTTATTTTTACCCCCAAACATTATAAATTCACCTCCTCATATTTTGCGTAGTCTTTGCCAGGCCGACTTCGCAGGCCGAAGCCGCCCATCTGGGCGAGCCTCGCTCTGAAGAGCGGGCAATCTCCGCAATTAAATTAACAACATTACGCACTGCGCAACATTCTTCCGACGTATACCACAATTACCGCGCCCATTATTGCAACAATAATGCTGTAAACATTAAAGCCAACAATACCGGATTGTCCGAATAGCGTCATCATAAACCCGCCCACCAACGCGCCCGTCACACCTAAAACAATGTCCCAGGTAGCACCGGTATTACTTTTTGTAATCGTAGCCGTCGCCCACCCGGCGAGAGCTCCTAAAATTATCCAAGTAATTAATCCCATACTTCCCCCCTCCTTTCTTCTTAAAATGATATTTACTTAACAAGAAGAACATACAACGGATTTAAAAACCGCGAAGTGAGAAACATCACAAAAGGTCGGACTTTGCGAAAAGGTCCGACCTTGATTGGTCGTCAATATTACGTCCGCCAATGAAGGTCGGACCTCTCTTTGGAAGTCCGACCTTTTCGCTTCTTTATTAATTCAAACAACATTAAAAGAATCCCCACCCCAATTACCACATCTGCGAAATTAAAATATCCCAAATTACCAATCGCGAAATTATCTTTTACAAAACCCATTGTAATTCTCTCAAATAAATTAAGGGCTCCTCCAGAGATAATTAAAAACAACGAAACACGCTCTCGCTCATTTTCAGATTTCCAAATTAAAAACGCGATCGCCCCAAACACAATTATGCTGATTAAAATTATTTCAGTAATACCCACCAGCCCAAAAAGCCCCTGCGGATTTTGATAATTACCAATTCTAAAAAAACCAAGCGCGAACTCGCGCACCAAATATCTTTCCACGGCATACTTTATTGCGACGTCTAAAATTATGACACCCAAAACAAAACCAAAGTATTTTGAATACCTTGATTTTACCGACATCAAAATATAATCCCAAAAAATTACTTACACGTGACGCAACGCATCGCCGACGGCATCACCGCAAGTCTTTCTTGTTCCAACTCCGCGCCACACTTGTTGCACACGCCGTATTTATTTTCAATAATATTATTCAGAGCCAGATTAACATCCTGCAATTTTAGCTCGAGTGAATTTTCAATTCCCACCCTTGAAGAATATTCTTCTCCCTCTGTCGCGTTATCTTCCGGCGATCTGCCGTAATCCGGAAAGTTAGCGTCAAAGTTCCCTTCCAAATTATTATCCTTGGTGGAAATTTTATTTAGTTCCGATTCCAACAATATTTTTTCAGCTAACAATTTTTCTTTCTGACCGGCAATAAATTCTTTGGCGAGAGTCATTTGTTTTTTATAATAAATAAAATTAATAGATATGGAAAAGCCCTAGATAACGGCCAATAAATAAATATGTGCCTACTAGGGCTTTGAGTCCAAGGTATCTGCACAGCGTGCGCCAGCTTCTGGACAAAATTCTTTTTGTACAAGAGTTGGCGCAGGCCATGACTTCATGACGCCTTGAACGATTTCACTCACTCTTCTGCACGATTGAGCAAGTCGGTGACTCCGATCTTCCGGTGAAGAAAAAGATTAATCTCCCAAAAACTCTTTTTCCTACCTATCTCCTCCAAAGATCAAAAGTGCAATCTTTTCGAGGTGTTTGTTTTTGTTTTTTTGATGGATGCGTGCACATCACTTTGTTCAGAGACACCTTACGACCACTAATAGGGGGAGATTAGTGGTCGAAAGGTGACTCCAATTCTATTAACACCTTCGACCGATGGATTTAAGTCAATTTCGAATGAACAAATTACTAACTACCCATTTATCATAGCAGAAAAAACACGTCTCGTCAAGAATACGTTAAAAAATATATATTTTGGCTTAACTAAGCACGCGAAATATATATTTGCTTCCGGAAATCAATGGCTATGATTAGAAACTTTATTACATCGCCTCCCCACTTTATCCACAAGGCAAAATAACTAGGCATTAAGCGACATATATTAAGTAATGTGCCCATTATGACTGGGCTTTGTGGGATCAATATTTGTGTATGGTATTTGGTGTGTAGTATATGGGTGTATGAAGATCATTTTCACATCAGGTATATGTGATGTTTTTAAGTTAAATAGAAAAATTTGTCTGCGCCTACCGGCCAAAGTAATACCCCGTAATAATGTCATTCCTGCCACAAGCAGGAAACAAAAGAGCGATCATGAATAATATCATTACCACAAATATCCCAAACCACCACTCCAAATCGCGAATCCATAACTCCTTCAAAAAGTAGTATGAGTACTCCGCATCGAGGTAAAAGCGTCGCAATTCCCTCCCTTTCAGTGTCCCACATAACCTTGTGTGACGTGGGATTCAAGGGAGGGTGGGGAGGGGTGGATTTTATCGAATAATATTTCAAATACATATCACATTTTTACTCGTATTGATTAGTAATTAAGTAATATCTTGATCAATATTTCGCGTTATTAATACAAATTTTCGACACGTATTTTGCGCGTAATTATTCTCATATTTAAGTGTAATTTGAAGCCATTTCGTGCTCATATTTAACTACTGAACACTATATGTGTTCTGACTGTACAACGATAGTGTTCATACCATATCATTTTTTCGTAACCTACTATAATACTTACTATTGCGAAATTATTTGGCGCATTAAGGTCCAACTTTAAAATCACCACCCGTCTTTGCGAGCCCCGCACCCTTGTGGTGCGCGGGCGAAGCAATCCCCAATTATTGCCGCCAGCGACGAACAATAAAAAGACATTTCTGATTTATTTAATTCCAATAAATCAATTTTTGTTTTACGTAATCTATTTAGGGCAATTCATGAATTGCCCCTACGCGATTCTTTGTTTACTTTTTGCGTTCGCCCCCTTCCCTACTTTAGTCAACATTCATACAAATTATATTTGCTAATTTTTTACATAAAAAAACACCCTCGACGACGCATCGCCCGGGTGAATAATATTTTGAGATCACACCAACAGGGTTGTCCCCGTACAATCTTGATTAATACTTGGACACTCATCATCTGTCAAAAAAGCGGCAAGAGCCCATTGGGAGTACGAATACCAAACTCCCCAATTTCTTCCCTTTTGTGCCAACGCCGTAGGGTGGCCGCCCTGAGTCGAATTGCGATGCGCAACATTTCTTCACGACTTGGAATACGATCGGGAGTAATAAACCTAATCGCGCGTCGCAATGATGCCTCCAGAAGAAGAAAGTCATTGAAACTAACTAGAATATTGGTGTCTGCAACATGTCCTTCGTCATACTCTGGTCGATCACAGACAGTGTTCCAATCAAACTCCCGATCTGAACCGTTTGAATCACGCTGTACAACGGCGACACCCTGATGCTTCATGAATAACTCAAGATTATCAAGGGCATCCCAAAGTTTTCCGATCGAAGTAGAAACAACACTACCAACGGCTTCTAGGGCATCAGTAGCCTGGTCGTGCCGCATTCCGTGGTCGTTCTCCATCAAGTAACGCAAGGCCAACGAATCCTTGCTATCCAAATAGACCATTATCATTCCGACATGACTACCCATAATGTCTCTCCAAAACAAAGGACTATCCGTCAAGAAATACCGATCCTCATAGTACCACAACATCGTGAAAAGACAATGCGTATGCAGTGCGATTTTTTCCCTGTTTTCACGATGGTAACTAGAACCAAGCACCCCGTATTTGCTTTCAAGCGCCTTTGAGACTTTTTGTCGCAACAAAAAGCGATTGAGCGAGACCAATGGCGTAGTTCGCCATTGGTCGCAGTGCGCGATTGAAGGCAAATACGGGGTGCTACTTATTGAACACGAACGTCGTAGCACAAGAGCGACACGGATTCCTGCTTTCGGCAGGAATGACAAACGACGGGAGATTGCTCCGTCAAAGCTCATAAAGATCAACTTTCAACTCAACTCATAAACCCACACAACTTTTATGTGCGAATAAACTTTATAAATCCATATACTATATACCAAATACCATATACAAATCTGAATCTCCCCTCGCTCTTCTTCAAACAAAGCAACTATAAAAAATTAGGGATTCTCCTGCGAAAGGAAAATCCCTAATTTTTTCATCCCCTACCCCCTCGTCAGTACGCGATATTACCCGTGAAAACTCCCGTCTTGATTGGTTCAAAATAGGTTGAGGTAAAACCGGAGAGCATTGTTTTTAAAGCCGTCGGCAAACGACCTACGGTATTTTCATCCAAACGCATATATTGCCAATCGGCTTGACCGGTGCTTTGCAGTGCAAAGTTGTTTGCAAAGTTTTCCGCGTCTCCTTTATAGGCATCAATCATCTGTTCCATACTGGTTTTTGACGTAGAAACCAAAAGCAATGAATCGACAATGGCATAATCAAGAGAACGGCTGGGGTCGCCAAAGTTTACATACCGAATAGCGACATCTTTGTAAATGTTGTCTTCAAATACAACGTCCGAATATGGCGCCCCGCCAATTAGTGGACCCAAAAGTTTCAATGCGTCTTCAAGACTGGACATTTGCTCTTTAACCAAGACGGATATTTTCACCTTAAACAAGGTGGACACTTGCTCTTTAACCAAGGCGGAAGTCCCGTCTTTTAATGGTAAAACCGCTATCCCATCAGGAATCGGCGTCGTATTCGCCAATGTTCCAACCACAAAATTGTCGGCAAGATTCGCTTTTAGCGCGTCACTTGTTTTAACTTGCGCGGTTAAAGCATTAAGGAAACCTTGCATTTGCGGATTATTTGATTGAACTTGACGCCACTGTTCCGCGCTGGCAGACAAGCTCCCGTGACCGGCCAACGCGATAATCGAAGCAGGAATTGCTTTTATAGGCGTCTCCCACGAAATCTGATTTTTTACGAAATTTTCATTACTGCCGTTTGTACCCATTAAAGAAAAGGTTTTTCCACCTTCCGTAGAGGGTGCGACCGCAAAAAGATAAGCGGGACTTTGTTCTTTAGTCAAAAGAGAAAAAACTGACAACATAGAGGCGCTTTCTCCCGGGCCGAGATAAATATATTCAGGACTTGCCGGTAATTTAGATGACAAAGCGCGAAAATCGCCATTATCACCCAAACTCTTACCGCTTAATCCATCCAAACGACCCGCCTCTTTTGCATCGACAATCGCTCCGTTACCATTGGCGAGATTTTTCAAAACAAAATTTGAATTTTCACCAAGACTAATAGAGCTCGCGTCATCTGTCATAAGAAAACTAACAGGTTCGGATGACGTGCTTCCGGGAATAACCACGTATACCAGATCACTCCACTTAGTGCCAAGAGCGTTGCTATCCAACCCCATACTGGCAAGAATTTTTGGTAAAACGACATTTTCCAATGCCCCTGAACCGCGTTTGATACTAACGAATGCAATAGTTTCTGCCGGAATTTTATCCGCGATTGTGCTGGTTTTCTTTGGCCAAAAAATATAAACCGCAAAAATTACGGCTGCGATTATTACTGCCGTCCCTCCACCCAAAAGCATACTCACAAAAAACGACTTTTTATCGGCTTGAGTAGTGACACTTGGCATCGCCACCGTGTTACCAACGATTGGTTTTGGCGTTACACTAGGAATTGGAAATACTGCCGGACGCGAAACCGGTGGTTTTTGCGCCGTAGACGTCTGCCTTACTACAGGCATTACAGACACTGTTGGTTGTTGCACCGTCTTTACCACGACAACAGGCGCCTCTGCCGTAACAGGAACCGAAACTCCCTTACTTACTTCCAACAAATCATCAGCCATTGTCCTAATAACCGGCATCACAAAAGTAGCAGAGAGCGCATCCTCTGCTTTCTTTTGCAATTCATTGTTTTGTGGTTGTTGGTTTTGTTGTTGGTTCATTTGATTTAATTTCAACGGGGATTATCCCCTACCCTTTATTCTACCTTTTTTGCGCGTTTATGCGAAAGGTTAATCCGGCCCTTATCATCAATCTCGATTACAACGACTGCAATTCTATCGCCAACCTTCACGACATCTTCCACACGGTTCACGCGTTGATCCGCCAATTCGGAAATGTGCACCATCCCTTCAATGCCCGGCAAAACTTCCACAAAAGCGCCAAAATTCATCAAACGAGTGACGCGACCATCGAAACGTTCGCCGGCTTTTACTTCGTGCGTCAGGTTTTCCACCCATACTTTGGCTTTTTCCATACCGACCGGATCTTTGGCGGTAATGGTCACCAAACCGTCATCTTCAACATCGATTTGGACACCGGTTTCTTCAATAATCTTATTGATATTCTTGCCTTTTGGACCAATTAAATCACCAATCTTTTCCGGGTTGATGCGAATCGTAATTAAACGTGGTGCAAATGGCGACATTTCTTTACGCGCTTCTTTAATCACTGCCTCCATCGTTTCCATAATGCTCAAGCGCGCCGTTTTAGCACCCTTGATCGCCTGTTCAATCACATCCATCGAAATTCCGTGGGTTTTGATATCCACCTGCACCGCCGTGACACCCTTTTTCGTGCCGGCCACTTTGAAGTCCATATCACAACCTTCGTCTTCCATTCCGGCAATATCGGTTAGCACAACAGACTTGCGACCTTGAGATTTCTCATCAGTAACCAAACCCATTGCAATTCCGGCAATCGTGGAAGGAATCGGTACACCCGCGTCCATCAAGGCCAGCGAGCTACCACAAGTAGAACCCATCGAGCTAGAACCGTTCGATGAAAGCACTTCAGAAACGGCCATAATTGAGTAACCAAATTTTTCCTTGTCAGGAATGAGCCCCGAAACAGCCTTTTCTGCCAAAGCACCGTGACCGATATCACGACGACCGGGACCACGATTTGGACGCACTTCATGCACGGAAAAGCCCGGAAAATTGTAGAAATGCATATAGCGTTTCTCAAAATCATTGTCCGTCATTGTGTCGAGCAACATCGCGTCGCCGGGAGAACCAAGCGTGATTGTGGTCAATACTTGTGTTTCACCACGTTCAAACAAAGCCGAGCCGTGGGTTCGCGGGACGATACCAAGACGTGCTGTAATTTTACGCACTTCATCCAAACCACGACTGTTCATCCGCTTCCCTTCGTTCAAAATTTTCTCACGCGTGATATCGCGATAAATTTCTCGAATCGCTTTTTTGGCAAAAGAAACATCTTTGTCTTTAAGACCCAATTCAGCGACAACTTTCGCCGTTAGTTCCGAATATCCTTTTTCGATGTCCAACTTTCGACCGCCTTTTTCAAAAATCTCTTCGGCTGATTTTTGGGCGACTTCCTTAATACGCGCCACTAATTCCGCCGGAACATCCGATTTAATATAGTCACTCTTCTGGACGCCAAATTGTTTTTGAATGTCCAAAATCAATTCGGCAATTGCGGAAACTTCTTTCTGCCCCACTTTGATTGCCTCAAATAAAGTATCCTCGGCCACTTCCTTGCCTTCGGCTTCAATCATCACTACCTCATCCTTATTGCCCGAAACAATCAAATCCAATTCACTCTTTACGATATCAGCGACTTTTGGGTTGATCACAAATTGACCGTCGATTTTACCAACGCGCACCATCGCGAGTGGACCGGCCCACGGTGTACGAGAAATAGTCAACGCGGTACTGGCGGCAATCATCGCCGGAACGTCCGGTTGGTGTTCCCCATCATAAGACAAGACAGTCGTGACCACTTGCACGTCGTTTAACATATTATCGGGAAACAGTGGACGCAAAGCGCGATCAATCATCCGACTGGTTGTTACTGCCGTATCTGTTGGACGCCCTTCACGTTTTACAAAACGACTGCCCTTTATTTTACCGGCGGCATAATATTTTTCTTCGTATTCCACCAAAAGTGGCATATAATCCACCCCCGGACGACATTCGCCCGACATTACCACTGTTGCCAACACAAAAGTCCCGCCAATTTGACAGGTCACCGATGCGTCGGCTTGTGGCGCTAATTCGCCGATTGTTAATACAAACTCTTCACCACCGATGGTTTTTTTAAACTCGTTTGATTTGGCTTCCGCCATAATTTAGACCTTTCTGTTTTCGCCGGTTTTACCAATTTATTTAACCGATCATCATGCAACAAGGTTTATTGAGGATTTTCCCGCAAACCATGTGTGTATGAAGACCGTCTAAGAAGTTGGGCGCTCTAATTGCCGATCGAAATAATAATGAGAGAACGCAACGCTAATTTTCAATTTTCAATGATCAATTTTCAATTAATGTTCCAGCCTTCGCTAAAGCTTCGGCCGGCAAGCAATTCCCCAATTTTCAATAAACATCGTCGCGGTTTTTGGTTATTGAATCATTGGACAATTGATTGAAAATTGGAAATTGATAATTGAAAATTTGGGAACCAACTTACACAGCTGACGGATAGGTGAACACAATATCTTATTTCCTGAACCACAACTATTGTGCTCCCTCTTATCCTTTAAGCTTGAGTTTTTTGACGATTTGCGTATAGCGCGGCAAATCTTCACGCTGTAAATAGGTTAACAAACGCTTGCGCTTGCTTACCATTCCCAAAAGACCACGACGAGAGTGTTGATCTTTCTTGTGCGTCTTCAAATGTTCGGTCAATTCCACGATTTTTTCCGTGAAAATGGCAATTTGAACCTCCGGTGAACCGGTGTCCGTCTCATGAATACGAAACTTTTGAATAATCTTCGGTTTTTCAGAATCGACTTTGCTCATATGTATGGTTTATAGGGTAACATAAGAGTGTTTTTTCTGCAACCGACGATGCCTAGCACGGCATCGTCATTGCGAGCCATCGACAATTGTTAAAATTGTCGAGGCGCGGCAATCCCCTCACTTGCCAAATACGGAAGATTGCTTTATCGGTAACCCTCGCAGGGTCTGCCTCGCCTCGGGCGATGGCTCGCAAAGACTTACATCAAAAAAAATCCCCATCGGCCGAAACCAGTAGAAAAAACCGCGGGACGTATCCGCGGTTGGTGACTTCGACTAACAGTCAAACTACAAAGGGGTTAAGTCGACCCTTATCTTTTCCCCAAAAAAGGAGGCCCCAATGGTTCCTACTGTTTGAACTCCGTCCGTAACCCTTGCGATAAATGAACCAAACAAACGGGGAGACCTATCTCCAATCACCCGAATGCGAAATCCGTCCACCACAGTTTCGCTCATCCGGTCAAAAAAGAGCTCAAGACTAGCCTCACGATCAATCACCTCGGAAATCTTTACCAGTTCGTTGTGTTCAGGAAACTGCGCCCCAGTTGTTTCCACCAACAAGGGCTGTATTGTTTGCGTCCACAAACGAAGCAATTCTCTTTCTTTGTCTTCATTATCCATGACATTCTCCCACAAACCAAAGGAACAAAAAACAACACCAAACAATTTTTCGCAGGTTCAAGGTAACACAGTATTCAATAGTTGTCCACTTTAAGGATCATCCCTAAAGTGCGCGTTGACGAAACCTCCCCCCTTCTGCTATCTTGCTCTGTCATGGCAAAGATACTTTTAATCACAAATCCTCGTCCCACAGCCCAAGAGCAAGAGGTTGCTTTGCAACTTTTGTGGCAATATCGAAAACGCGAAAACGATGCTTCACTGCAACCGGGTGGTTTTTTTTCGACACTTGTCTCCCTGTTTACAACCAATGCGGATGTTTATGATTTTCACGATCTCCATTCCGCCCTACTCATTCCGTTGTTCCAAATTTTGCGCCGAAACTCGTCTATCGTCTTTTCATTGTATGGATCCGAACGAACGAAGGGTCTCGGTTACTACATCGGGATAAAATTTGCGGACCAAATAGTAACTTCAGAAAAGACATTGCAGTATGAAATTTATCGAAAATATGGACGCCTTCCCACCTATGTTCCACTTGGTGCCACACTTTCAAAGAAATTTTTAAGACAAGGAAAGAAAAATTTCACGCGCCTTGGCCTGATTGCCGATCAAAAACGTACCAATAACATCACACGACGTTATAAATCCAAACGCGTGAAATTTTGCGCAATTTCTGAAAACGAAATTGATTCCGATGACTCATTTACCACGATGCAAAATGTGGCCGCGCTCTTCTTGTTAAAAACTAACTTGGATACCGGAACGCTAAGAAAAATTGCATTGTTGGGTTTACCAATCGTCACGTTTGATACCGAACACAGCAGAGACATTTTCCGCAATAATGCGTTATATATTCCCTTTGCTTCCCCACTTGCGGTTGAAAACGCAATTAAAGAATTAAAAAGGAATTATTCGCAATACCGCGCGAAAGCAAAGTCTCTCCAAAAATTCACAACTAATCTATTTAGCTGGGAAACCGTTGCAGGCGAATACCTTAACGTATATCAAAAATCAAAACTGACCGGCGTGCCCTTGGACTCTTTATCCAAAGCGGAAGCGGTATAAAGGGGCGGAAGCTAAGCGAAGTACAAACCCGATCTATACCATATATTGTATTTTGCGGATGTCAACACCCCGAGCTAAACTCGGAGGATGCGGGCACATATTTCGCTCGTACCTCGGCGATACGTGCCCAATGCTGACGATAAAAAGCAACAACCTCGGGCTTACACGCATATAGATTGGGTTTTTTTAGGTAATCGATGGGTGTGGTGGGTATACCTGGCCATTCAAGCTCGTATTCATTCCAAAAGTTTGTAAACAGTCGATTATCTCTTTCAAACACCAGCAATATCTCGATCATAATCTCATGACACAGAAAGGCGCGTTTATGAGGAAAGTGTTTCGCTGGTATTTCTGTTATATCGATCTGTTTTTTTATAAATACGTCAACTTTCTTGAAACTATCGCTTATATACAGAATATCTATGTCGCTGTGTTGTCGAGGTGCAATTGCACCTGTTAATTCTTCAGCCCAACCACCGAAGATTACGCACGCAATACCCGCTTGTTGCAATCTAGTAACTATGTAGCGGAGAAAGTCAAAGTTATTTTCCATGTTGACGATCGGTTTTTCCTGTTTTAATAATCTTCTTCCGTATCACTCCGACAAACAAACGAAATGCTGAGTGCTTTCATTGTTTCTAAAATTTCCTCGGTGGGTATCATAAAAGAGAGTATACCAGATTTGATAAGAATTTCTCGCCCTTTCGTCCGCTTTTCCATACCAAAAAAGACACGTGCACATTCAAAAAATGGTGATTCACTCGCGGAAGCCAAGCAGTTGTGTTGTGATATAGAAGATGCTCCGAAAATTTGCGTCTCTTGTCGCAAATTCTCTTGCTCTGCCGTGCGGTTTATTGCAAATAACCCGCACGCCAGAGTTCTTCAATCTTTGTGCAAACACGTTTTTACGTTCCGTAAAAATCATGTTTGTGTACATTAATAATTGTTTTGCTAAGCAAAACTCATTTCGAGAGTTCTTCGATTCTTGTGCAAAATGACCAAACTGGATGTTTGGTCATTTTGTGTACATTGTATGGTTTCGCAAAGCGAAACAAATCTCGAGAGACTCGGCCTCGAAACTTGAAATGATTTTCAAGTTTCTGGCCACCGGAAATCGGTTTCGCTTAAGCGAAACATCGATTTCCGTTCGAGTCTCTCACGGAAGCCAAGCAGTTGGCTTCCTCGTGCCCTACCAATAAAAAACATCAGACCTTCGGTCTGATGTTTTTTAGCACGGAGAGACTCGGTCACGAATAAATTTCCTGACGGAAATTTTTCGCGACCCCCGCTCGCGGTTTTTGCCTTGCCCCGTTGGGGCAAACAAAAACATCGCTGCGCGTTTCGAGTCTCTCACGGAAGCCAAGCAGTTGGCTTCCTCGTGCCCTACTACTGATATTTTCACATTAACTTAACTTTTTTGTGCCTATTACGAGCTTATATTAGCCATAATTGGGGGCAATAAACATTAAGCTAATGTGAAAATATCAGTAATATAAAACATCCGGCTCGCGGCCGGATATTTTATATTAAGTGGGCACGGAGAGACTCGAACTCTCACGACTTGCGTCACATGGTCCTAAGCCATGCGCGTATACCATTCCGCCACGTGCCCTTAAACGATAACCAAATTGTGCCCTTAAATTAAATTATTGACAAGATAAATAATATATGCTAAAAAAAGAGCACGTAACGAGTCCTTTTTCACCCAACGGTCAAACTCAGAAGGAGTTAATCATGACCAAGATCTGTGTCCTGTTGGTTCTATTTTTCGGTTTCAATACGGAGATGTTCGCGGCCCAACACGGTGGCGGACACGGCCACAGACACGGCGGAGGAGGACACCACGGCGGTGGCGCACATTTCAATGCGCCACGGAGTGCCCATCGGCCAAGCATGAACCATAGCAGTGTTCACATGAACGCACCACGCGTTGCACCACGCGTTATGGTTCATCACGCTCCGCGACCCAGTGTGCATGTCAACACGCCACGACCGCAGACCTACTCGTACCGTCAACCTCACTACGTTCCGGCTCCCCGACCGCATTACCCGCCGGTAAGATCGTACGCCAGGCCGTACAATACCAACCACTTTCACGGCGGTTATGGCGGTTACAGCTACGGCGGATACGGAGTTGGACTGGCCACATCCATTGTGGATAGCGTCCTGTCCCAGCGGTATTATTCCGCGCCTCCACGCTGCGTTCATGGGACCACGCAGGTTTGGTCTGAAGAATATGGAGTCTGGCTCTGCCCAACGTGCGGACAACCGGTTCCACCCCCACCAACCCGCGTGCACTACTACGAGCCGTAGCGCACGGAAAAAAAGAAGCTCGACCCACCCGGCGTTCACCACGAACGCCTTTTTTTTGTTTTCTTTCGCGAAAGAAAACAAAAAAAAGGCGTTCGTGGTGAACGCCGGGTGGGTCGAGCTTCTTTTTTTCCGTGCGCTA
>JAUSJG010000030.1 GCA_030647555.1 bacterium
CCCTGATTAACTAATCTATGATACTTGATTTACTCTTTGTCTTAATCAGAATAGCCTCGATCTGTGAGCGGTTACCCGGATGCCACCTGTTGTTGATAATTCAATCTAACAGAGTATAGTTACTTCAGTATCAATAAGAAAAAGCCCTTGCGCAGGTTCCGTCCTATGTGAGGGCTTTTTCATTATTTGGGACTTGCTTTGATAACCCACATAGAATGTATACAATACATACTAAAGAAACAGCCGAATACTTCCCTTTCGGGTTGGTGGTCGCAAGGCCTAGACTGATCCCCCTATCCATGGGGGTTTTTGGTTCAAATTTTCAATTTTCAATTTCTAATTTTCATTAAATTTTTAATTATTCAATTTTCAAACGGCGTCGTTGTTTAGAAATTGAAAATTGATAATTTAATAGAAATTATGCATTAGAAATTAGAAATTCGTCTCCAGAATGTCCTATTTGATTCCGTACTTTGTCTCCAGCACCTTGATCTCCGTTCCTACCTCTGCGAATACCGCTCTTAATCCCTCTATACGCGAGGCGGCTACTAATACGGAAACATAGTCGGTTTGGTAGTTTTTGAGGGTTTCTGTGTTGGTTTGTAAGGCTACTACAGCGGAAAGATATTTTTTGTGCAGTTCCGCCACTTCTTTTGGCACGGAAACATCGCGGAAGATTTGCGTGTTGTTTTTCAAATTGGCAATAATTTTATCAAGTGGGGCGGAATCTTTTTTGCTTGTCAGCGTAGTAAAGGCCGTAGTGATTTCTTCCGGTGTGACGGCTTTTAGTTTAGCGTTTGTCTTGAGCGAAAGAGTGTCGAGGTATTTTACAATCGCTGTTTTTCCCGTTGCGGTAATAATTTTGATATCGCTATCCAAAATGATTGGCAAAATACCGCGGGCGTTGGTTTCGTTGATGAATTGATTGATTTGCGCCTCGTTGGCTTGGATATTTTGGTCGGTGGGGGTGATCCCTGTTTTGTTTACGAATAATTGTGTGAGCGAGGGAGATGGCAGAGGTGAGGTTGAAAGTGGGGTTAACGCGGTGGTTCCCAGCCTTGTTGCAAGACGATCAATTTTATCGTTTGGTGACTTGATTAACGGGTCGTAGCCGTTTGCCACTTCATCGCCGTCTTTGTAACCATCACCATCGGTATCGGGATTATTGGGGTCGGTCTTGTAAAGCGCCTCCATCGCGTCGGAAAGGCCGTCGTTGTCGGAATCGACTTCCGCGGATGGTACAACAATGTTGTTAGTAAAAGAGTCGGGCGTCGAACTGGGTGAGGTAATGTTGCTTTGGGCCATAAAATTGGTTGTTTTTGCCTTTTTGGGCCCGAAAATGGTTTGATAGCCGAACCAGAAAATCCCCAGCACAAAGATGGTTCCGATGAAGGGGAGAATAATACTGCGAAGGTTGTCGAATGGAGTTGGTTTGTTCATATAATTTGTAAAATTATCAATTTTCAATGGCCAATTATCAATTAATGATCAAACTTCAATTTTCAAACAATCGCGTAATAATTGATAATTTAGACATTGATAATTAATTGAAAATTGGGAATTGAACATTGAAAATTTTATGTTTTAATTGTTCGGATATTTTTAATATACATCACAATTTTCTTAAGTCATCAGAAGTCCTGCAGGCATTCCGTCACCTTAGTATAGCTGTTATCGTGACGCGTGATATCGCGGCAATCTTCGCACCGACGATTTGTGTCGTCGGGACAATAACCGGTGGCTTCGTATTCCGTGTCTTTCTTGGCGCCCGTGGAGCAGTGACAAGAACAATCCTTCGCCCAAAAGGGGTCGCCGGATCCCCCGCCACAGGGCTTGCCCTCTTCTTCCGTGTCCGTAATTTTTGGGGCGGGTTGCGGTATTGCGCCGACCAAACTTTTTAAACTGATATTATTCAAATTGTATCCACCGGACTTTACACCATAGTTCGCCGCTTGAGTATTTTTGTAAGCTGATTGGGTCTGCGGTGCTGGTATCCGCACCTTGCTAACAACCTGTCCGGCAAATGTACCAATCACAGCCAATAGATTGTGAATGATGTCGGTAATTTCTTGGGTAAAATTTGTTGTGTCGTTGCGAAAAGGATTCCAGAATTCATCGGAAGGCGTGGCACCGTGCGACGCAAAAGGAAAAAAGATTATAACCAAAACTACTATTGCCAAAAGATAACGCATTTCTTAGTAAGAATAGCATTATTTTGCCGATGAATCATATAAGTGAACACCCCGTCAAATCACCTCACTTCGCTAATCCCACTACGCTAAAGCTTCGTGGGACGCGGAGCTACGCGGGGTTATTTTGCTTTGCAAACGGCAAAGCAAAATAAAAAATCGCGCACCTAGGGTTAGGTGCGCGTTGTCTCAGTGTTGTCTCAAAAGAGCTTCAATTTCTGGTGGCTAATTGGGCGTGTTGCCCAAGGTTCTTGGCGCAATCCTCCGTGATGCGCACGTGCCACCAAATACCATCGTCATTCCCGTAAAACAGGTTGATGCCGACGGCTGTCCATCGACTAGTGGCCCGTGAATAACGGAAGAAGGGTCCGCCGGACAACCCCTTCATGTCTTCGAACTTCTCACCGTAAGTCCAAAGGCGTTTTCCTGGACCGTTCTTAACTTTTACACTTGCCTGATACTCGCGTCCCTGCTCTTTGGTAGGGTATCCGCAGTACCAGGTTTCGGTACCGTACGGGGAAGGGATGACATTTTCGTCCTCTTCCAAAGGACCGAAGTCGAAGAATCCGAGCCCAGGGTCTCTCTCCAATGTGCAGACGACCCAGTCACGGCTAACTCTTTCCCACACTTCTTCACCGCCGGATGCGCTGGCGTACTTAGAGCGGTAATCGGGATCAAATGCTGTGGCAATGACCCGGATTTTCCCGTGGGGCATTACGAGACGTCGCCCCGAACTGTCCATTGTGGCTCCCGGAGCGAAATGAACGGTCGGGTTCATACTGGTTAACCCCTCGGCCGGCTTGTACAAGCAATGGGCGGCCGTGATTATCGTTCGGCCACTGCCACAAAGAAAGCCGGTCGACGACGGCTTTCCGTTGTAAAACACGATGCCGGTCAGCTCATACGGAGCCGCCTGTTGTGCCACCGTGGTCGAGTTGACGAAACCAAACAAAACGACCAAAACCAACGCGATTTTCCCAAACATGATTTCTCTCCTATTCGATTTTGAAGGTCAGACTTAACTTAAACTATCGGTATTATAATACTAATAATAATTTAAGTCAAGTATTATATTATTAGAATGTCAGTATAGAATGACAAAAAACACGGGTACGGCCCGTGTTTAGTACCCCTTTTGTGCCCAATTAGACCGAAATTGGCTTACGCTGTGAAGTAGTGGAAATACGCCTTGAAACACCAATTTTGTCGCTTTTTTCTGACAATCCGGTGGTTCGTTGACCAATTGTCTCTTGATACAACACAACTAAGAAGGCTACTCCGAGAAGCATAAGAATGGCGGGAACCAGCCAATACGCAAGCGGTAATGGTTGGACAATATATGAGGCAACAACGACGAAAATGGTCCATCCAACCAGGCGTAAGGCAATCGGCTTAAAATTTGGACGAATTAGTGTGACGCTATGTGTAAGAGCAGTTAGTCCTGACTTATTGTCGATTGAGGCAATGAGTTGAGCAAAAGAAAGCCAAACACCAATTACGAAAACCGGTATTAAAAAGATAATTGCAGTGATCAGAACAAGAAGTTCGGCGACTGCCAAGGGCATAAATTGCGCAAGCATTTGTGTACCCAAAACGCCAGACCAATAGTTTAGAATTAAGACCGGAACAAGGGAGACGAAGACAAAAACCGCCAAAATAATTTCGGTGAACAAGAAGGCGGGAAAACGTTGAGTACCAATTTGAAGTGCCTTGCGAGCGCCAATTGCTTTAGTGGTGGAAAAAATGGCATAAAGGCCGACTTTTACAATTTCACAGAGAATTAGGAAAGTAACGGAGGCAATAAGCGCGACAACAAAGAAAACCAATGTCACCCCTCGCAATGAAGGAGTTAAATTATATTGGTCGTAATTGGCGAGGTCGATTAGGTAGGGTAACGTAAAAGCAAAAGGGACAAGCGGGAGAAGTGCTAATTTAATCGCCGTAACTTTGTGTAACCGTAATAAACGGAATGCACTCGATACTTGTTCTGTAAACGTGGAGTATTTAGCTGTTGTCATGGTTATGTGTTTGTATTAATTAATTTGGTTAAAGGTATTATATAGTGTCTGATTTAATTTTGCTAGTTCCATTTATTTTTGTCGATAGTTTTGTGTAGTGTTTAGTCAAATTTATATGTGGTACGGGGTTAAAATCCAAAAAGCGTTGGATCATTGGGCGACCCGCCCGGTCCGGAAGCGGCATAGCTTTCTACACTCTGGCGGAGACACTCTTGATAACCGTCATTGGAGGGATCGGAAACGGGGTAGCCGGAAAAATCAGCGTCCGTGGTATCTTTGCCGACATAGTAATCATGTTTACGAATGTGGGCGTCTTGACCGAAACAAACTTCGCAAGCAACTTTTTGCGTTGATGGACCTCCGCCGATAACACTCCATAAATCGTAGCCAACGTAGTCCGGGATTGGACAATCGATCTGTTCGCCACATCGACAATAACAATCAAATTGGTTATGCCACGTCTGATATTGTTGAGCGTATTCGATGTTTCCCGGGCGCCAATAAGCAACCCAATACGCGTCTCCGGGCTTTTTACCGCAAACCTCGCCGAGTTGTGCTTGGTCGGTTACGTTTTTCCCGCCGATTTTTTTAATCCCTTCGAAAAATTGTTGGATCGCGGTTTTTTGACCGGTAATGGAGTTGGTGCTACCGGATTTAATTCCCAGCCACTTTGGATTGCTGAATTTAAAAAGACTGCCTAATCCACCGGAGATTTCGCTGTACCACGAATACGTGGCCGGTAGCAGGCCAAGTGCGGGGTCTACATCCTGTTTGTACCCCGCGTTTTCTCGACCGATTCCTTCCCGAATTGACGGGTTTGATAAATCGCGTTCCACGTTAATTGGGCCGGTGGGCGGTGGATTTGCTGTTAAACCGGGGCGCGCAAAAACTATCGTACCAATAATGATGAGGAAAAGTGCAAAAAGATTCTTATGCATTGTTTGTGACGTTCTTAATTTACCACAGTTGTGTTGGTCTGGCTTGAAAAGAAATTTGTAATCAGGGGAGCAATTATTTTAACAACACTTTCGATGACATTTTGTGGCATACCGCTTTGAAAAAGTTGTTGGATAATTTTTACTAAAACCGTGACATCGGGAGAGGAAGTGGGGTCTTCGGTTTTTTTGACGCAGGCGCCATTATAGGCGATTTGAACACGTTTTTGTGTTTGGGCGACGCAGGCGTTGGGTTGGGTTTGGCTATTGATATCACATACCGGCGCATAAGTATTCGGGCACGTGGCTACTGCCGGACTCGGTGTTGGGTTGGGTGTAGGGCTGGGGGAAGGATTATTTTGATTCCCCTGCTGGTTACCGCCCTGCCCGTTGTTACCACCACCGTTGTTTCCTCCGCCATTATTACCATCGTTGTTCGCGCCTTGGTTGTTTGGTTTACCGCGATTTGGGTCAGGTGATTTAAATTGACAATCCGGTGTAATAATTATCGGCTTATTATCCAGGTCCATAACAATGGACCTTTTTAGATAAATAAAAGGTTGGACTTTTTTTCCGTTTACCGTGTACGCGTGTCGTCCCGCGACACCACTGGCCAAAGATTCCTGGGCCTGTGCTTCCGTGATCATGCCGTCTATTTTGCCTGTGTCGTTGAGCCAAGTTATTTTTTCCTTTTCTTCGGGTTTCATTTTTTGGTTTTCAACCATGAGGTCATAGCTTGAACCAGCATCCGCGGTCGCTTTCTGCGTTTTTCCGTAGGTGGGATCTTTTATTGCGTCTGTCGTATCAACCTTACGCAAAAAATGCATTCGCGCGTCGCGTAATTTTTTGTTAATGTCGGATTCTTCGATTTTGTGGTTATCATCTGCTTTATTTTGTTCTCCACGGGGGTAAACCCCTGTGTTGCCAAGCATCCCTGGGTTTTGATAGCCGGTGGATTGGCCCGGTGTTACTACGCCACAATAACCGCGATTCTTTTTTATCCATTCATCTTTGGCTTTTTCATCGCGAAAAAACATAGGTGTATCATGGTTCAAAATCAATTCGGCTTTATTATTATATTTTCCATTTGCTTTCAAGTAATCTATAAGTTCTCCGACAGTGATTACACCATCTCCATCCTTGTCCGCGCCACCGTTACTTACGGCATTTGTGATGCGGTTTCCCATATCCGGGGCATAGCCAAGTTGATAGGCGGCAGAAGAGCTTAAGACGGCGCCGTTGTAAAGCCCGCCACCCATAATTGACTCAACATTGTATAAGCAAAAAACGGTTCCTGACCCACACGAATCCAGAATTGTCGTGCCAACCAATTGGTTTTGTTCCAAAACTTGGGACGCCATCCATACTTGGTCGGCTTTGGAAAAAATTGAATCAGTACCGAGGCCATTTGTAACACCATGGCCGGCAAAAACAAGAGTGGCCGCGGCGGCTTCCGCGTATGGGGCAACGGCAGCATTAATCATTCGAAGGCCTTCTTCTCTATCTCTTACGTTGGAAACATCAACCCTCACAAACTGCACACCTGGAAAGTTTGCCATGTAGCCATATTGTTGTTTATCAAGACCGGCAATTAAGCCGTCATTTGTGTGATTAACCAAGACAACAAGACTGGTGATGGGACCCACCGCGTATGTTGTGGGAGTAAACGATAACGAAATTAATAAAGCAAAGACGGCAAATATCGCGATGCTTTTAATCAGATTGTTTTTAATAATGATTTTCATTTAACCACGCTTTCCGTGATGGAAGAACCGCCCGTGAATAAGCTGGTCGCACTCTTGGAAATGATACTAACCAAGTCTTGTATAAGTTGTGTAGGAATGCCACTTGAGCTTAATTGCGCTACTAATTCTTGAAGCGCGTCGCCGGTGGTTTTGTTGGAAACCATTAGTTTTTCCGCGTCGGTGCAAACGCCAAGATGTTTGACAGAAGTTTGGTAACGGTTTGCCATACAACTGTTGGCATATGTTTTATAGTCAGCGCCACAAACTTTTTGGGTGTCTTGTTGGCAAGCGAAATTTGGGTCGTTGTAGGGGTTTGAAGTTTGCTGGGGCTGTTGGTTTTGTTGACCACCTTGGCCGAGACCTTTCAGGGCCTGCATCAGTTTGTTCACCACATCACCGAGGCCACCATCTTGTCCCCCGCCGTTATTACCGCCACCGTTGTTACCTCCGCCATTGTTGCCACCACCGCCGAGGTTGGGACTACCCGGAGGGGTGTTGGGTTGGCCTGGAGGTGGAATGGTTTGGGGCGGTGGTATGGGGGCTCCTGGGTTGTTGTTGCCTGGAGAATTTTGGCCATTATTAGGCAAAACAGGATTAGTTTGGTTGGGTTGCGCTCCACTTCCAGGAAAACTTGAATTACCACCCGGCATACATGTCGTACCAACTTGTTTCTTTTTTGCGTCTTCTTTGGCTTTTGTTTGGTTTTCTAGCGCATCAAATTTGCAAGATTTGCCATCTTTAACATCAACAACTTCCACAAACTTTCCATCTTTATCACATTCGTAGTGTCCAATCGTATAAATACCAGGTTGAACCATCGGTCCGCCACTCGAAACAGAGTAAGGACCATTGTTCATGAGCATTTCACTGGCTCTTCGCCAATAATCTTTGGGAATTTCTGTTTTTCCTCCTGTGGTCCAGAGCGCGGTCTGACCTGGCTTGACCCTTTGCTGAAAAAAATCAACGTTAGTTTCGTTTGGATTTGGTAGACGTTGGCCTTTATGGGCTATGGTTTCATTGTTAGACACTTGGCTGTAGTGGCCGGAATTTTTTAGGCGTAACATATTATTTATTACATTTTCATATTTTTTAGCTTCTTTTCCTAGGATATCTCTGGGATCATTAATATTTCCTTCGTTTCTTGGTGCGACGAGGTTGTCACGATACATGGGGTGGTCATCATCTGCATATTCACCAAGTTTGGGGTGAACGCATTGTTGGGTTAGCAATGACGGTGACGTGGGGAGGGATAATAAATTTGCCTCTAGGCTTTTTTTGTAATCTGCAATAAGTGGTCTTAATTTTTCCAGAATTTTTGCTGAATCCTTTTGATCATTAAGTGATAATCCTAGTAGGTCTGACCACGGCGAACTAGGAGCTGATTCTGCTGTTGTGCCTAGCCTTTCGTTAGCAAGATCTTCTCCCGGCTTTCCAGTTCCCAAGGATTCTTTCCCACCCGGTAAATTCTTCGTATTTTCCCCAAAATAATACCATTCATTACCTGTCGATAGTTCTTTGTTTTCTACTAATTTTAGTCGTCCTGCCTTTGCCATTTCTTCTAGTAGACTTTGGCCTAGGCGGTCGGGATCAGTTAAGACGCCGGAGCCATAAAATTCACGTCCGACAGCCGAAAGAAACTTGCGTGACTCATCTTTTTGAATGTTGCTTTGAATCCACGCAGGAGGGGATATCCACAATCCCGGGACTTTTGTCGTACACCCACCAAGAAGGGTGCAGGAATCACCATTTGCCGCCAAAGAAGCTTTGCCAAACAATGCAACAACTGCTAATAATACAAAAAGAGCGATTCTTTTTGGGGTAATTTTTGTACCCGACATATTTTTAGTTTCCAACTGTTACTGTTGTTCCGCAGATCTCCTCTGTCGCGCTAGTTGAGGCGTTTTGTACGCAAAAGTTATAGGAGCCGGCATTTGGGAAGCGGAAAATTATTGTTCCCTCTTTATTGACTGTCTGCTCGTTAGTGGTGGTTTTTACGTTGTTTTTATAAACATGCATTACTCGGTTACTACCGGTGCCGTTGATTAAATTGACACAATTGCCTTTTGCAATACTAACAGTGGTCGGTTTAATCACTAATGCTTCCGCATCGCCCGCCAAGAATAAGGTTTGACCGCACAATGTTGGCCCCGCTGATGGTGTTGGCGTGGCGTAGGGATTCCACGTTGTTCCGTTGCCACCATAAGCATATGGATCGTTGTAATTGCCGTTTTGACTACCGCTACCATTTTGACTGCCACTTCCCTGCGGGCCAACGGTACCGTATTGCGGAAGTTTTTCGTCAACGTTGCCTTGTTGGGGCGTACTACCGCCACCCTGAAACAGTTGCATAAGCATTGGTAGTAGGGAGAGCATAATTTTCATCATTCCACCGCCACCACCGCTAAGCAGTGATCCTAGACCGCCGGCCGCAGCGCTTGATCCTCCGCCACATCCACCGGAACCACATCCGCCCGATTGTGCCAGGGCGGATTCTATGGGAAACGCGACCCCTGATTGAATAAATAAAAGTACAAAGATGATTGCAACGACAGATTTTTTTCGGAGTGAGTTGAGTGTGAGTGTTTTCATGTATTTGAAATTATTTAACAACTGTTTCCGTCAAAACCGACGTACCGCTTAGGAAACTGCCGATTAATTTTGCGACAACCTGCGCGATGTCTGTGATTAGTTGTGTGGGTAGTCCGCTGGTGCTTAATTGTTGCAGAAGAGTGGTGGCTACTTTGCTGTTGCTGTCTAAAGTTGCGGTGGTTTGGTCTGCTTCAGTACATTCACCGATGTGTTTAATGGCGATTTGGTTTTTGTATTCAGCCACACAGCGATTCGCGTATGTAATCGCATCGGCTCCACACACTGCTTGTGCATCCGGGGGGCAAGCGAAAGCGCTTGGAGTCGGGGATGGGGATGTTGTTGGGTTTTGGTTGCCTTTACCTAGTCCTTGCAGGGCTTTCATAAGTTCCGGCAAAATTTTGTCGAGGCCACCACCACCTCCTCCGCCTGGTCCTCCGCCACCGCCACCCTCACCACCTTGGAGGTTTGGCCAGCCACCCGGGTTGTTGGCGCCCTGATTTCTAAGGTCTTCCGCGGTTGCTCTCAAGAACTTGCAATCGTCGGTAACTTTTGTGTCGTTGGTTGACTTCTTTGCCGCGGTGGGGCTTGGATTATCAGCACTGTCAGTAAATCTCAACGGATACGCGCCCGGTGTCATGCGCATTTCAGAACCGTTGTCTGGTTTGTACCCATTACGGGTGTCTGGATTAGCCTTGCTTTCTCCTGGGAATGTAAGCGCATATTTCGTGTGCTCACTTTTTGATTTTGGAATATATGGTGGCTTAAATCCTTCCGGCAGTTTTTCCTGTAGTTGTTTTTCGTTCGATTTGTTGCCAATTGTTACTCCACCGCCTCCAAGTTTGTCGTGGTGGAGTTTTCCTTTCTCGGTTAAGGAATTATAGTCGTCTTCTGATGTAACTCCCAGAGACCGTTTTGGGGGATTGTCTTTAAGGTACCACCAATTCAGCTGGCTCATTCTTTTTACCGGCACATCAATCCCATCAATATCTTTTGCACAAGAATCATCGACTCGACAAAATGGATTTTCAGCAAGAGTTGGACCTGCTGGGTTGTATTGCGCAAATTCCGGAAATTCATCCGCATCTTTGACTAAAGCTACGCCACTTTGGCCCCACATGTCGCCGTTAACTTTAGATTGGCCAGGTGGGACAAGACTACATTTGACACCTTTATCTAATTTCTTTTGTAGGTTGTCCCTTAGGGCCTTCATAACTTCGCTGGTCGGTGGTTTTAATGTTTCTGGGATACCGTTTTTCCCAAGATCTTTTTTGTCGACTTCTTTAACATCGAGACTGGCACCACGGAGTTGCTCTGCTATTTGTTTAGGAGAAAGTCCGTCTGCCAAGATACCTTTACCTAAAGCTTCGAGAGTGGCGTCACACGATGGACACCATGATTTTCCAGTTGTAACATCGAAAGTTCCTACGTAGAGAACGGAGTTAACTGTATTGGCGCCACCGTTTGGAGGGCAACCTTGGGGGCCACAACCTGGCGCGGCATTAACCGAATTTTTTAAGGCATAGCCGGTAATACACAAAACGGCAATTACCAAACACGATTGCAATAAAGTTTTAAGTGATATTTTCATATTAATTGCCTCCTACGGTTACGGTTGTGCCACAGAAGTCTGCGACGGAACCGGTGCCTTTGACACAGAATTTAAATATCCCACTATTTACGAAGCGGAAGATAAACATATCTTCTTTTTTGACAACCTGTTCGGTGGCTGTTTTGGCGTCGTCTTTGTAAATACGCATTGTTTTATCGCTACTCGAGCCATTGATTAAGTTTAGACAGTCGTTTTGGGCGACTTTTAATGAATCCGGTTTTAATGTCAAATCTTTTCCGGTGCCTGCTAAGAAAAATGTTTGATCGCAGAGAGTTGTTTTAGGAGTGGTGGGTGAATTGGTTGGTTGCACCGTGGCATAGCGTGGCAGTTGTTCCTCCACGTTACCTTTTTGCGGTGTATTACTACTCTGAAAAAGTTGCATCATCATTTGCATCAGGAGGGCGATGATCATAATCATGCCACTGTCTTGCGCTTGGGCGTTTGGCGTGATGATAAATGCTACCGGCGAAATAAATTGCAGGCCGATGATGATTAGAACAAATAAAACACCCAACTTAAAGGGAGTCCCAAACTTAGTATGAAGGCTACGAAATATTTTCTGCATTTTTGTATTTAGTGTTTTAGTTATTTTTATCCACCTAACATTAATTAGTATAGCATGAATTGCAGTGTTGCACAAACGATATTTTTGAACTGCTTATAGGTTTGAAAGTTCGTCTTTGCGAGCCCTTTCAAGGGCGAAGCAATCTCAGTGCTTTTTTGTTTATCGCGGGAGATTGCTTCGGCGTTGAAACGCCTCGCAAAGACTGCGTTTTTTCGAATTACTTTCATGCGAGTGAGGAGTTACACGTTTTTTCGTTTGTTGTGAAAGAATCCCCGTCGGATCTTTTTAATGGGCAGTATTATTTTTTGTAATTAACGTCTATAATTAAGGAAAGAAAAATGAAAACACTAAAACTTTTGCTTTTTTTTGTATTTCTGTTGCCACTGATCGCGCAAGCGGTTGGTGGTTGCTCCAATGGGAAGTGTTTAAATCCGAATCCGGTCGTTAGTCCAACATCGAAATCTTCTGATAAACCGGCTGATGCGCCTTCCTTGCCGAAACTGCCGGCCATGAACAGCGAAGATAAAAAGCCAACCCCTAATACCGAGGCGTGCGGATTTGTGAGCAAGGGAATGCAAGATGGCGGTGATGACGACAAAATGTATGGGCAACCGAATGTGGCGTCTTTCATGGACGAAGAGCCGTTATCATATTACAGACCTATCCCGAATCCTGTGCCGATTGATTTTTATGATATTTCCGCTAGGCCGGATAATATTTTGTATTCTGCTTCGGATGTACATGGGCTGCCGACCTACTACTATGAAAGCGCCACTAACTTTTTTTATCGTACTCAAGGTGTGGATATGTGGAATAAAGGTCTGGGTGGAATAAGAACAAAATCAACATGGGACAAAAGCCAGCTCTATCCGGATATTCAGACGCGGTTGAATGAGGCAAGCGAGTATTACAAAGGATTATCCAATGAAGAAATTGTGCGGAAGGCGGTCGGCAAAAGGTCGGTAACAATAGTTTTGCCAACCATTGCGCAAAACAAAGACACTTCCAAGGTTTCATATATACCGGATAACGGTTCCAGTCAGGAAATTCGGCCAATTGTGGTGAATGAAGGCAGTGTCATTAGCAGTGTCAAAACTTTGCAAGACGGTCAAACGCCGGATACGAAAGTTAATGATGATTGTTCATTGACGGAATTATCAAAAGACGAGGCAAAAAAGTTGCAAAACCCTCAGCCACCAAACGGATCAGGTTCACCACAAGGACAAGGTGGTGGCGGAGGGGGCGGTGGAGAAGATGGATTGAGTAAAATAATGTCGGCTTTACAGCAGGCTTTGAGTGCGGCCAAAGGCGGACAAAATAACAATGCCAACACGCAACCGCAGACGCAACCGCAGGCAAGCGCGCAACCAACTCCCGCCTTTGTTCCTATGGCAAATAAGGTAGACGTTATCGGTCAGGCAATGAACGCCGGTATTCCTACGTCATTTCTGGAAAGTATTTTTCAGTCTATTACAAAACTATTGGAAAACATTTCACTGTACGGTCTGTCTAGCGATAAGACGGCGCGGACAGTAATTGTTCAGTGAGGAAATAAGTCCAAGACATTGTGACTTGTTAGCCGATTCTCGTCGATCTACAGTAGTCTCCGGCGTCTGGTTTGATTTTTTGAGTAACTCCGTAACGTTGTGGAGTTTTTTGTTGACCAGCGTACCGTTCACGGAACGGAGCAAGGTTGCTCCGTTCCGTGAACGGGCGAAGCGGTTCGAATAATTCACTCTTGCCCATCCTCACGGATGGTCAATGGTCCCCCCTCGCCGAGGCTATGGGGGGGGCGCAAAGACGCGAAACGCGTTAATTATTTCATACCCACTATTGCGTGTGGACTGTTAAACGCCACCAAATAGTTGCCACGTTTGAATCCCAATGTTACCAGCTAATGATTCAAACATATTGAATGGGAATGGGGTTAAATTACTCATCATATTCGTTACCGGCTTAAGAAGCGAAGATGATGATGGCGGTACGGCCGGTGGTGGTACTGCGGGTGGCTCAAATTTCTGCGCGGCATCGGCGGCACTTTTTTGCAGATTATCGAAATCTTCTTGTGTTGCCTCTACGAACGAACAATCAGCTGTCACTTTAGCTTTTTTACCATCAGCAGTGTCGTAAACTTGTCCTTTTACGTAGGCTCCAACGCCAGCTTTTTTTGTGGGATACATTTTTGATCCACCTTTTGTTTTATATCCTCCCTTGGGAGAGCTCATGTGTTCTTTTGCTTCATTTTCTCCAGGCAAAGGTGTTTCGCCTTTCCATCCCGCCCAGTCGGCATTAGATCTTCCCTCTTTTAATGAAAGTTCATTTTGAATTATGGGGTCAGCGCTTGCTGTTTTGGCGATCTTGAGGGCATCATCATCACGATAACCAAGATGTTTCTCGCGCAATTCCTTATTTGTTGGGGATTCCATCCCCTTTAGCGCTTCGTTTCCAAAAGCATCCTTGCCACCCGGATCTTTAGCGACTCCTTCTTCGCCCCACATATTGCCATATTCCGGCGTTTGGCCGGGTGTTACCAAGGCACAACCGTCATTTGTCGGTTTTTTGCCAAAAAGACTGCTTAGTAAATCGCCACCCTTTTTTGATGCTGCTTCCGCGGCATCTTGTATTTTTTTTCTCGCGATAAAATCGACTTGTTGATCGCTACCTAAGTATTTTGTAGCTGCTTTTGTATAAGCCTCTCCCGTATCAGGATCGAAAGTAGTTTTAGTTAACCTTGATAATTTTCCAGAGCTGGTCTCAAATAATTTTACTGTTTCACCTGCGGTGTTACTTGAATTAAACGTATTAAGTGTTATTGGTTTTAAGTTTTGAGAAATAAATGACGTCTGTCCCGCAGCCACGGGGTTTGATTGAGCCTTTATTATACTAAAATTTAAACCTAGCGCACCCATCGCGCATAGTATCAACGTCCCTAAAATTATTGAATGTTTTTTTAATTGTTTCATGTGTGTATAAATAAAGGTTACAACATATTTATTACTTTGTCACAAACTTGACAAAAAACATAATTAAATATATAATTTTGGTGTTTCTTGTTCTACAAAATAATATAAAGGGAGATAGGCATGTTCATTCTTTTAATGGCGACCGTGTTGGGGACAAACGGCCTGGCGCCCATTTCGGGACAAAACGAAATGCGGGTGGCCCTGGGCATGTCCGTTGTTCGTTCCGTGGACGGCGAAATGATCACTTTCCGTCTGCCGAAGGAGGCTAAGCTTACTCGGTATGATGAGGAAACAGTGATGATTTCTCATCCCCGTGTGCCTGGCCTAATCTTGCTCCAACGGTATGACCATGGTGAGTTCCGTTGGCGACTTATTGGCATAAAGGCAGAGGATGGAAAAATAGCCTCCGGTTGGGTGGCCGTGAACGAGCAAATCTTGCGAGACGAGTTGCGTTTCCTGGATACGCTCAAAGAGTCCGTCGACCAAAACCGCTAGTTGCACTGCTGGCGGTATTTTTTATTGCCAAAACAGACAGAATTGCCACCAAGTTAGAGAAGAAGACGTCGTCGTTACCCTCCTTTGTTTAAAGTTGCACACGCCTCGGTGATGTTACTGTGATGAGCAAAGGGCGAGGGTGGATTAAGATAAGAAGCTAAGATTGTGCTTATATTCACAATCCCTCCCCGCCTCCCTTTAAATAAAGGGAGGACTCGCTACGCCTACCCGAAATGATCCACTATTGTGTGTGATTCTTTTATTGCACAAAGGAAGCGAGGTTGTCGCGAATGGTTTTTAGTTTTGTGATATTTGTGTTTAATCCGGCCTGCAGTTCACGTGCCGCCAAGTACGCTTTTACCGGATCTGTTTTTCCATAAGTCTGAATTACTCCCAGGCGGTCGTTTAGAAACCTTGTTATTTGGACTAATAAAGTTTGGTGCGGTACGGCAGTTGCGGGAGTGGGAATGGCTAATAATTTTCCTTCGTAGGTTGTTAGGTTGCCTCGGATAGAAGCCAGTTGTTGTGTATTGCCATAGAACGCATTCATTAACGCGGTTGTTAGGGTGTTTGAGTCGAGAAGTTCGGTTGGTCGCATTGCATCTATTTTCGTTAAGTAATCATTTATATCGGCGGGGGTGTTGGTTTGAATAATATTTAATTCCGATACTTTTGCTTCCGGTAGGGTGGTGTTTAATTGCGCATTGGCCAGTGTTTGTTGGACTTGTTCCGGGGTTACTTTAACTTGCCCGATTTGGTTTGTGGGCGTGTTGCCAAGCATCAGGCCGGCCAAACCCTCGGTGTAGTTGGAGGAATTTGTGTTGGGGCGCATGGCGGCATCGGACAGTTGGGCTTTTTTTTCGGGTAACGCGTCGCTGCCTTTTCCGTCTCCCGTTTTGGCGGGATCATAGCCATTTGTAACTTCTACGCCATCTTTATAATTATCCCCGTCCGTATCCGGATTAAACGCGTCTGTCTCCCATTTACATTCTTGATCATCGGTTAAACCGTCATCATCACTATCCAGGCGGGCATTGCCAGGCGTTAGAGGATTATAGCCGTTCTTCACTTCGTCGCCGTCTTTATAACTGTCTCCGTCCGTATCAGGATTGTTGTTATCAGTTTTGTAAATTGTTTCCACGGTATCCGGTAAACCATCATTGTCGGTGTCGGTTTGGCCAACCCATTGTGTGGGGCAAGCACTTTTTGAATTGACTGTCAGGGTGCTTCCGTTTGAAATTGCGTTTGGGTCGGGGGTGCCGTTAAAAAGCGGATCGGAGCCGTTATTGTTTCCGTCACCAAAAAGCGGTGCTTCGGATGGTGTTGGTGAACTCGAGTCGGTTGGTGGTTGGTTTGTAGTTGTGTCCTTATTTCTTACTAATTGGAAAATACCGACACTGGCAACGATGAGCAGTGCTACCCCGAGAACAATATAGAGAATTCTGTTTTGCATTTATTATTTTGGTTTACAAAAAGTATAGCACAAAAAATAATTTAGTTGTTGCAACGGCACAGATTTGGAGTGTTGATTGATGATTTCAACAACTATTTCGCTAACGCGTCTAATTTTTGTCTTTCAATTTTAAGCGCGTTTAAGTTATCGGAAAGAATTTTTTGTAAGCCGGTCGCGGCTTGTAATTGTTTTTGCGGGTCTTTTCCTGCCACAGAGGCGATAATTCCGAGTTGTTGGTTTACGGAACGCGCTAAAGAAACCAATAAAATTTGATGATTAATCGCGTTCTCGGGAGTGGAAATTTTGAGAATATCTTTTTCGTATGTGTTTAATTGTGCCAAGACTGGTTGAAGTTTTGAGCCATCTCCGTTAAAAGCGGCTACTAATGCGTCGGTAAAAGGCGTACCACCGATTAAAACAGCCGGACTGCTCTGATCAACTGTAGCTAAATATGTTTTTACGTTAGCCGGTGTGCTGTTTTTGCTAATATTTAGTTCGGTACGGGCAACTTTTACGAAATTAACCGGAGGAAAAGTTGGCGCGACGGTGGCTCTTGGCGTGGCGGTTGGAAGTGTGGATGTGGTTGGGGTGGGTGTGCCAAAAACTATACCTGTTGGTTCCGGCGATGGTGAGAAACCCGGTATTGGGGTGGGTGATGTACCTCCAATGCGGGCGTTCCCTGGAATTAGCGGATCATAACCGTTTATTACTTCCGCGCCGTCATTAAAGCTATCTCCGTCCGAGTCTGCCTTAAACGCGTCTGTCTCCCATTTACATTCTTGATCATCGGTTAAACCGTCATTATCACTATCCAGTCTCGCGCTACCTGGCTTTAGTGGGTCATAACCATTCTTCACTTCTTCGCCATCTTTATAACTATCTCCGTCTGTATCAGGGTTATTGGTATCGGTTTTGTAGATTGCTTCCACGGTATCAGGTAGACCATCATTGTCTGTGTCGGTTTGACCAATCCATTGCGTGGGACAAATAGCGGCAACAAGCGGTCCGTCCGGTGTTGGAGTGGCGGTGAATATCGGGCTTTCGGTTGGGGTCGCCGTTGGTTCCGGTGAAGGACCAACGCCTGTTTTTTTGCCAAATAAAAAGTATCCGACAATGCCAAATACCAGTAGGGCAAATACTATGGCGATAATGATGAGGTTGCGTTTCGACATTGTTTGTTTTGTTTACTATTTATTAAATGTTTTTTAATTTTTCGGTCCGTAGAGTTCTTGTAAACTGGATTGGATATCTTCAACTACTTTGTCTGTTTGTGGCGCCATTCGATTCACCAGGGTGTCTTGATTAGTTTGCGGAGCAGAAGATACAACGGCCGGTGGTGGTTGCGTTGGAACTGTTTGGGTTTGTGTGTTTGCGGTAGGTTGAAAAGCCTGCGTCTTTAGAGTATCGCTACTTCTTTTTGTAATCCAAGAAATACCAAAAATAGTAATCGCGATAACGATTCCAATTCCGAAACCGAAAGCTAAACCAGATGTACGATTGAGATTCATATAAATTTGTTGACAAGTCTTATCTAAAAAATATCACAAATAAGCGGTAAGCGCCATAAGGCTAAACACTAATTGTTTTTAACGGCCAAAATTTGTAGCCACTCTTCTATTGAGAGGGTTTGCGCGCGGCGGGAGGGTTCTATATCCGCTTTTTTTAATATCTTGGCCGCTTCTTCCCCACTGCAATGCCAGAGGGCGTGCAAGGAGTTTTGAAGTGTTTTTCTTTTTTGGGCAAAGCCACCTTTTACTAACGAAAAAAATTCTTTTTGTAATTCTTCGGGGACTAATGGTTCTTTTCTCGTTTCCATTCTTAAAATGGAGGATTTTACTTTTGGTTGCGGAACGAATGCGGTTGGTAAAACTACCGGCCCGACAATTTTCGGTTCGGCAAAGACGTGGACGGAAATGGCGAGCACACTCATTTTGTCCGGTTTGGCGGTAATGCGTTCGGCAACGGCGGAGTCCATCAAGAAAGTAATTGAGCGCGGGCGCAGTTTCCAACCGAGGATATGGCGAATTAATTTGGACGTGATGTTGTAGGGAATATTGCCGATTACGTCGAAGGGTACAGGGGTCAGGGTAGAGGGGACAGGCTTGTCGGATTCGGACTGAGTGAAAAAAATTAGTTCAGGATAGAGGTTCAAGATGTCGCCTTCGATTACTTTTATGCTTGGAATCTTTTTTGTTCGATGTTTCAAGAGTGGAGCTATCCGTCTATCAAGTTCAATCGCAAATATCCGTCCTGTACCATGTTCACTGTCCCCTGTACCCTTGGCCATCGCATCAGCGATGGCAAGCGTGAGTACTCCAAGGCCCGCACCGATTTCTATAATCGGCACTTTTGGATCAGGATTTGCGGCGGAAACAATTTCATCTAATACGTTATGGTCAATTAAAAAATTCTGCCCAAAACGTTCCAGGAGAGGAAGACCGTGGTGTTTTAGGTATTCTTCTAGGCCTGTTTGGCTGAGTAATTCGTCCATAGTGCTTTATGACCGTAATTATTAACTGAATAAGCGATGCTTGACAAATCGACAATTACAATCATATTTAATGCGGTTTGAACTTTGGAACAAGAGGCCAACAAAGGGCGGAGAACCCAAATGAAGATCGAAATTGCTAGCATTGTGATTGGGCTGATTCTTGGCTTGGCTTACGGATGCTTGTATTGGTCGAAAGTGCGTCGAGCCGGCCGATCGTTGGTCTGGCATGATTGGTTGCCGTTCGTGTCGGGTTCAATTATGGCTTATGGATTGGCATATTTTACCCTGAGCATCATCTTTTGATTTTCGGGGCGACCCACCACTGCAGACCTATGTCTGCTTTTTTATTACAGCAGTTGTTCTACTCTTACCGGTACCGTTCCCTGCCACAGTGGGGCGATGGCCGCGAAGGCGTCCGTACTCAAGTCCACGATACGGCCGGCCACGTATGGACCTCGATCAGCTACGCGCACGATTGTTGATGCGCCTGTTTCCGTATTGATAACGCGCAGTTTTGTACCGAATGGTAACGTCTTATGGGCGGTCGTTTTGGGGTGGAAGGCGTACCAGGAGGCGCGACCGATTTCTGTACTGATGACGACTACTTTTGTGCCATGAACAGTAATTTTCGGTTTTGCTTCTTGTTTTACTTCTTTCTTTACGACTTTTTTTAAAACTTCGACGCCGTTTTCACTGCGTATTTTATATGTGATCAAAGTAATTTTGGGTTGCCCTTCATCGATTATTTTTTCTTCACCTAATAATACTTTGGGATCGTCGCGCCATTTTTCGGTTTGTTTGGTTTCCTCTTCTTCGGTTTTTGTTACTTCGTTAACACGAGTGATTTTTATCGTGTCATCATTTTTAAGAAAGACGGAACGACCAGGTTGCACTAAGTCAATTTCACTCAAAGCAATCTTGGCTTTTTGCAAAACGTCCGTGACATTTGTTTTGTAGGTTGTAATATTGGTTGCCTTTTCTTTGCCAACAATAATGTGAATGGTACGCTGGCGCGAAATATAAACATTATTTACCGATTGGATTGGCGTGTTGGCAGGAGGAATGAGCCAGTCGCTTCCGCCCCACTTGATATTGGCGGTGTTGAGGGTGTCGGCGACGGTAGACCCGCTTCTGGGCAAAGTGAGCCAAACATCGTCGTCGTTAAGATATAGAGGTTGGATATAGGAAGGTTTGGGTGGCTCTTGAGCGTGCAAGAAGGACGCAAAGCAGAAGATGCCGGCGAGCATCAGGGGCAATAGTTGTTTATCGTGTTTTGGCATTGATAGATAGTACTATAGCAGATGAGGAATTGAACGCGAGGGGTTAGCGTTTAAGAGTGATGTCTTTGCGAGGCGCTTCAGCGCCGAAGCAATCTTATGGTTGTATATTGTATTTGGTATATAGTATATGGAATTATTTTCCGTATTCTGTTTTAATGTCCAGATGCAATTATCGTATGTTTCGGTAATAATTTTGGGCAATTCCAGCCGTCGCTAAAGCTATGGCCGGCAGGCATGAATTGCCCCTACAGCGGACGAATATGCTATTTAATTTCATTTGAGATTCAGGTGAAATATATTGTTTGTAGGTTCATATACTATATACCAAATACAATATACAAATCTTGGTATAGTAAAGGATGCGATTTTAGAAGAAGTATATAGGAAACTACACACTACTTTCTACACACTTCTCCAGCGGCGCTACCGTTCCATCCAACATTTTTGTACCGACTTTGAACTTGATAAACAAGATTGTGCCTTGGATTTTTTCGATTATACCTTCGCCAAATGTTTCGTGGCGCACACGCTCACCGGGGGCGTAGGCCAGTTCTTCTTCGGCAAACTCGCGCGCTTCGTCCATGAATGAACTGCCGATAATGCCGTTAGCAAGTGGCGCGTCTTCCGTGTCGCCACGGTAGTCTTTGATGTCGTCCAAGAAACGGGACGGGTTGGTTTCCACCATTTTGCCGTAGATGGTGCGGGTGCGGGCATAAGATAGAAAAAGTTCCTCACGGGCGCGGGTGATGGCCACATAACAAAGACGACGTTCTTCTTCCAGTTGCGAATCCATTTCCAGCGAATTTTGGTGTGGTAGTAATCCTTCCTCCATGCCGGCCACCGCGACGATTGGAAACTCCAAACCTTTGGCGGCGTGGATGGTCATCATCTTAATGCGCTGACGGTTTTCGTCTTTGGAAGAAGATTTTTCCGCGTCGGAAATAAGCGCCAACTCTTCAATAAATTCAGCAAGATTGTCGTGACGATTGGCGACCGTGGCTAATTCCATGACGTTTTCAAATTTGTTGTCGCCAAGGTCGGAACGGCCGTGGGTTCTCTCACTTTCCTCGCGCAAATAATTCTTAAACTGAATCTTGCGAAGCAGTTCATCAAAAATAATTACCGGTCGGGTATTTTCTATTTTGCTTCTTAACTCATCGATGATAACGGCTAATTGATCTAGGCTTCCACGACGGGCTTCAGGGATGCCGGCACGATTTACCGCATCTAATGGTGTACCCCCGTTTTGGCGGGCTTGCTGGAGCAGAATTTCCACTGAACGATCTCCTACCCCACGTGTTGGCACGTTCGCCATGCGCCGAAAAGCCAATTCGTCGTTAGGGTTCAAAATAAAACGGAGGTAAGCGATGATATCGCGGACTTCTTTGCGTTCATAAAAAGTTAATCCGCCAATGATTTCATATGGTGTGCCGGTGTGTAGACAAGCTTCTTCCAAGGCGCGTGATTGGGCGTTGGTGCGATACAAAATAGCCGCGTCGGACGGCCGATACTGGAGCGTGCCGAATAATTTTTGGAACTGGCGGAGGATGCGACGCCCTTCATCTTTTTCATCGATGGCGCGAATTAGAAATGGGGCTTTGCCGGCCGGGTTTTGCGTCCACAAATCCTTTTTAAAACCTTCGGCACTTTTGGAAATAACTTGGTTGGCCGAGAGCAGGATTGCTTGTGTTGAGCGATAGTTTTGATCGAGGGTGATCACTTTACATCCTTCAAAATGGTCCGGAAAATTGCGGATGTTTTCGATCTTGGCACCGCGCCAACCATAGATAGATTGGGCGTCGTCTCCTACTGCGCAGACATTGTTGGTGGTGCCGGTAAGTAACTTTAGCATTTGAAATTGGCAGTTGCTGGTGTCCTGGTATTCATCAACAGAAATATACTGAAATTGTTTTTCATATTTTGCTCTAACATCTTCGTGGTTTTTTAAAATTTGCACGGTGGTGTGCAAGAGGCCGTCAAAATCAATCGCGTTTAGTTCCTTCAAGCGGTCTTCATAAGCGCGCCAAAGTTTGGCAACACGTCGTTCCCACACATCGCCGGCCGATGTTTCGGCGTAGGTGTAGTCGTGCATATCGTCTTTGTATTTGGCGATTTTACTTAAGATAGATGCCGGGTTGACGTCTTTGGGAGAAAGACTAGCGTCAACGATAGCAGATTTCATTATTGAGCGCGATTCATCAGTATCGTAAATGGTGAATTGTGGTGGCAAACCAACCAGACTGCCTTCTTTACGCAAAAAACGGGCGCAGAAGCTGTGGAAAGTGCCCATAGTAGGCACTTCCGCTTTGCGGCCGATTAGTTTCACAATCCGCTCACGCATTTCGCGCGCGGCTTTATTGGTGAAGGTTAAGGAAAGAATATTTTCCGCCGAGACGTTTTTATCTTTAATAAGATAGGCGATACGGTGCGTGAGTGTTTTTGTTTTGCCGGATCCTGCTCCCGCGATAATCAAAACCGGTCCATTGGTGGTGATGACGGCTTCGCGTTGGTTGGGATTAAGGGAATCAAGTAAATCATTTTTTTTGTTTACTCCGAGTGCAATCGAGGAGTGAATTTCCGGAGCTTTTTTTTGGGACGACATGTGGGTGATTGTAGCACGGGGACCGCCAAAAATCCCAAACTCCAAACCCCAATGACCAACAAAATCCTAATTATTAAAAATCCAAAAACAAACGTTTTGGTCATTTGAGTTTTTGAGCATTTGTTTGGACATTGGGGTTTGGTCATTGGGATTTTTTATATTTGTCACTTCCCCTTGACGCCTTTTGGGCACCATGTAACATAGGTCTTGTCGCAGCGCGTCAGTCTTTTACAGTAATTACGTAGTAAACGGCTAACGCAAGCGAAAAAAGGTTATAAACCAACCTTTTAGTCCAAGTGATTCATCAGTGATTTCCTTTAGTTAGTGCCAATAGGGGGGCGCATGTAATGCGCGGGGGCAAACTACTTAGAACTAGGTTTTATAGTAGTTTGGGTGCCTTTAGGAATCCAAGAAGAGAAAGGTCCGCTATTACTTCCTTTTCCCTCTGGGGTCGTCTGAAAAATCGCAAAAATTCGGATTCAGCGCTCCAAAGTGCCCAAGAAGGTGGCATCGTAGCGACAACTCATAATAAGCGTGCTTTTGGTGATAAGTTCAAGGTGCGTTTTCGTCGAGAATCTCTCGATATCGGACTCTGGCTCCGAAAATTGCCTGTGATCCGGGTGTCTCCACGGCTTTTACGTCTTTTGCCGAGAGGAAGATTCTCGATTTTCAAGGAATATGTGGTGCATTTGGTAGTGCTTCTGATTGTTATTGGTGTGGTGTTTACAAATTTTGCCACCGGCGCGGCCGATCGTGGCAGTATGCTTTATCGTTTGTTTAGCGAAGCGGAAATTGAAGAAGGGCCGTTAAATACAAAGGCACTCCGTGAGGCGGCTTTGTCTTCTGTTACGGGGCGCAATTACGCCTTGGCGCAAGTTCCCTCTTCCGGCGGTATTACAGAAAATGACTTGGAGTTTCAACTTTCCAATACTTTGGATGGCAACGCGCTTCTTTCAACCGAGGAACCAATTACATCCAACACGCAGACCGATCAGACGCAGAAACAAAAAAGTACTTTTGCATATTCTGTGCGTGAAGGTGATACGCCTTCAACGATTGCGGCTAAATACGGCGTTAGTACCAATACAATCCTTTGGGCGAACGGTATTCATGATGGTGACACGATAAAAACAGGTGATATTTTGGTGATATTGCCGGTTACGGGTGTTCTCCACGAAGTTAAAGATGGTGATAATCTTGGTTCAATCGCCAAGAAATACAATGTTAAGTTGGAAGACATTGCTTCCGAAAATCACTTGGCCGATGCGGGAAGCCTGAAGATTAGTCAAAAATTAATAATTCCAGACGGTTATGTTGCACCAGTAACACAGCGACGAGTGGTGGCACAAGCGCCTGCCGATACAGCGGATAATTCCGACAATAGTGACGGCAGTGATCATACAGATCATCCAAAACCGGACGAAACACCAGCCAAACCGACAATTGGCGGTGGCTTTATTTGGCCGACGGCCACCAAAAAACTGTCTCAATATTATGGTTGGAATCATACGGGGATTGATATTCCCAATCGCGCCTTGCCCCCGGTTTATGCGGCAAAGGCCGGTACAGTTTCCTTTAGCGGTTGGTTGGGTGGTTATGGACACCTGATTATTGTTGATCATGGTAATTCAACTAAAACTTATTACGCTCACTTATCAAAAGACTTTGTAAAGACGGGAGAAGTTGTAAAACAAGGCGAGGTGATTGGAAATGTCGGTTCTACCGGTCGTTCTACCGGTCCGCATTTGCACTTCGAAATTCGTAAGAACGGAAAACCTACGAATCCGCTTAGTTACTTTTGAGCGAGACTCGCCCCGATGGGCGGTCCGCTTAGTTACTTTTAGAAATAAACTCAAACAAGGAAGCAGGGTAAAAGGCCTTGCTTTTTTGTTGGATGTTTATCACTCTGTCTTTGGGTTGTTCCAGTTAAAACTTATTGTCTTTTGCACTAAGGAGTCATACATGTTATTGCGCGGAATTTATTATCGTCCCGTATTTAACGCGTCCGGAGCGCGGGGACCTTTTGGGGAAGGCTACAAAGCAGATCGTCTCTGGGGACCACTGAGGGCGCGTTTCGGTAACTGCGGTTTTAACGCCAAAACCACGACGTTGCTTGCCAATGCAGGCAATATGCCCATGCGGCCGGATGGAATTACGCCGCAGGAAATTTTTCCTCGGTGTATTTATGTCGATATTTTCAAGGAAATTATGCTTAATGCGGTGGGCTTAAGCGGTCCAGGCTTGGAATTTCTGCTTAATGACGGACGCTGGCAGGCACGAATGGAACCATTTTTCATTTCGTTTAGCCCTATCGGCAAAACACGTGATGAGCGCCTGGACGAGACGCAGGTGTTCGTGGATTTGCTACAGCCACTTTTACCTTCGTTTCGATCACGTGTCGGTTTGGAGATTGACATTTCCTGCCCGAATGTCGGTCACGATCCCAATGAATGGATTTATGAAGTGCTGCACCTGCTGGATATTACTCTGGTGCTGAATATGCCCCAGCAATGTAAATTCAATGCGGTGGCTTCACCGGAGCTGGTGTCGGAAGTTTGCAGTCATCCGGCGTGCGACGCTGTTGTGGTGTCAAACACGATTCCTTGGTTGATGCTGCCGGAATGGATTGATTGGCATAAGCTTTTTGGAATGAGTGTTTCACCGTTGGCGCGTCGGGGTTTCAGTGACGGCGGGTTGTCCGGTTGGCCACTTCTACCGATTGTCTGTAACTGGATCAGAGAGATCAGAAAAAGAGGTTTCAAAAAACCAATTTGGGCGTGTGGCGGGATTGATTCGGTTAGGGCGGTTGATAAAGTGCACGTGGCCGGTGCCAGTGGTATTCAAGTCGGATGCGTCAAAAGCCTGCGTCCATGGCGAGTGCCGGGCATCATCCGACGGGCGCACGAGTTGTTTGAGTAGTATTTTCTTTCGTTAATCACAGGTCTTCAGTGGCCTGTTTTTTAATTTGGCTCATATTTTTTTCAAAAGAAAAAACCGCCAGGGTGTGGGGTGGCGGTTGGACTGCTTAGGTTGCGGTTGTGGCAACTGTGGCGTTTTTCGGTTCGAGAGCCGTTCGAACCTCGTTTATGATTGCGCTCATTTCTTCTTGAATCCACTCCTTTGAGTCTTCTTCGCTGAACGTTAAGCAGATAACTCTGTTGTCATCTATAACGAGTCCTGTTTTCACGGGCAGGTCACTGTAATTCGGGCCAGAATAGCAGAAAACTACTCGTCCAGTTGTGTCAGCCTCGACAAAGAAATCGTCATGCTTTCCAAGTTCATTGAGAAACCTGGTAAACAAAGCAGTCATGGACTGGTGGATCTGGTGATTGGGTAGCATTACGAGCCCTCCTTTATCCTGTGTGTAAAGTGCGCCCCCTCTAATTAAATTGTAGAACTATTAAATTGCAAATACAAAAAACTGAAGCAGTTCAGTTTTTTGTGACAGCCGTCCGACTCCCGTTAAGCCAATGTTGCTCCGAAATCTTCGCGCGTCCGAGCGCGAAGATTTCGGAGTTCTTCGATTCTTGTGCAAAACAACCAAACAGGATGTTTGGTTGTTTTGTGTACATTAGGATTGTTTTGCTTCGCAAATTTAAACAATAGGTTGCCTGAGAATTGTTCGCAATTTCTTTGGTGCAGTTTTCCTCATATCACTCAAATAAATTTCGTGATGTTTTTGAACTAATCCGTCAAAGGCATACCCATTTTCTTTTATGAAAGTATGAAGGTTGGCGATAGTTGGTCCTTCGTCTTTGTATGCACCAATATACAAAATTTGTGCACAAAGACTCTCATCTAGTGTCTCAAGATGGAGTTTGCTTAAAGCGGGTAATTCCTTTTTAGATTTTACTTCCTCAAAAGCCGTATCAAACATTTTTTTAGTTACAAAATTTGGTTGAACAATAAATATTTTCCATTTCCATAAATCTTTGTTTTTTATGGAAAAATCCCTCATATCATCCATCCACCACAACCCCTCTAGTGGCATAACCGCGAAATCTTTATTTAATTTCTTACATGCAAATTTGATTTTATATACCATCGAGTAAAGTGCTTCTGTTGCATTTTTAAATTCTACAGACGTGTTTGGATTCCCTTGACCGATCACAGAAATGATCGTTTGTTTGGATACGGTAACAAACGAAGGTTGCTTGGCCGAAGGACAATAAAGTTGTTTTAGTTCTTTCTTGAGATCAAGTTTCATAATTTTCACTGTAATTTGATACTTTTTTGTAAGTTTATGATCATTTTATGTAAGTTTCTAATTACTTCTGTACACTTTGAGCGGGTAACGGGAGTCGGACCCGTTTCTCTATCTTGGCAAGATAGCATAATACCGTTATACGATACCCGCGTGGTTAATAATGTAATGGATAACCTCGGATTTTTCAAGCTTCCTGGATGCCTTTTATCAGTCCCATTATTTTATAAAATAGTTCGGTAGAATTGATTCTTATTTGAGCTGTGCCGTAAGGTAAACAATTAAACTTTTTTGTTCTTTTGCTAGAGATACTCACTCCCCTATACACTTTGCCCAGGTTTTCTTTTGGTATTTTTGTAATTTCTTGCCAATATCTCATTATTTTATTTTCATCCATTCCATCGTAAAGATGAACAGAAAGTTTAATTTTTGTTTCATTCACGTTAAGACATTTTCTAAGAAATAGCAGAAATATCTTAATTAATTCCGGATCAGAATTTGATAGTGAAACCGGGTGATAGGTGCGTTCTTTGTTTCGTACGATAATTTGTTTTTTGTATCCCTCTCCCCAATAAAGTGCGGTTCCAATTAGCAATAGTTCGCGGGTGGAAAGTTCTCCTACAGTAGCTTTTGATATTCTTAATGTTTCTTGTGAGCGTTCAAGCGCTAATTTTGTTTGATGTATATTTCTTCGGATTAATCCCTTTTTTGAGCCCTTGTATACCCTGGAATCGATTCTATTTTGTGCTTGAACGGAAAGCTCAATATTTTCAAGCCATGAATATAAAGTGCTTTTTGGAATATGGAGAATAGAAACAATTTCATTGTAACTTTTGCCACTTTTTCGTAATTCCCTTGCTTGCTCAATTTCGTTTAAGCTGTGCATTATCAGTAGTATAGCACAGCAGTTCGTATTTTACAAAATACGCAAGATTCGCTACCCTACATATAACAATACTTGCTATTGTTAATGCCGCGGTAGCTCAGCGGTAGAGCGCAGCCCTGGAAACTTCGGGGCCCGGTACAGCAATGAACCGTGAATAACTGGGTGAATTCGGGGAAACTTTCTTTCGTCTTTGGAAAAACAAAGACCCATGCCAGCCCATGGACAGAAACAATCCCGAGCCGAGCCAAAAAGGGTAACAAGTTTTTTGGAAGGTGTAGAGACTAGCGGGTGAGTCCCAACGATAATCCCGCACTAGCGCCCAGCTCCGTGATATTACGGATGATGAGATAGTCCAAATAAAGGAAGAGGCTGGCGTCGACAGTTCGACTCTGTCCCGCGGCACTCGAGATTTGTTTCGCTTTGCGAAACAACCAAGGGTACACCAAATGACCAAACATCCTGTTTGGTCATTTGGCACAAGAATCGAAGAACTCCGAGAATGAGCGCCAAGAGGCGTGAATTCTCGGAGCCAATTTATACAAAAATCCGGCTTTCGCCGGATTTTTCGCTTATACTCCAACTTTCTAATAAATTAGAAGCTTAGAATGTTTTGCGCCGTAACGGTAATCGTCTGGATGAAGTGACTAATATCGGTAAAGATGCTAGTTACTGGAATGAAGACAGTACCTTCTGAATGGGTTTTGCCCGTCAGAGTTTGACTTTGTGCCGGGTCGATGCGTCGAATGACCGGTGCTGGAACCACTACGAAATTGTTTGATTGCGTGAGGGTGCCAGTGGCCGCGCTTTGGTTTTCTCCAACTTTGGAGAATTGCGCGATCGATGAGTTTTCGCTCAAGTTGGCCGTCGCATCATTTGTGTGTTGCGATTGGGCAACGCTACCGATCGTGTCGGACGCGACATTGCTGAAGCCTGTACCTGAAGAACAAGGGGCTGGGTTACCACAACCGGAAACGCTGTTCCAAGTTAGTGCTGAACCGACGTTACCACCCTGTGCTTGTGCAAACGAACCATTCGAGTGCGTCAATGATTGGCCGGCGGTCGCTGCGGATTGCGCGACGGCGTTATTGCCGAGTTGAGTTGCGGTGCTAACATTGGCATTCTGTTGCGCCGTGTAGGACGCAGTGCCAGCTCTTTCACCGCTTTGTGCTTGGTCAAAGGAGACTAAAGCCCATGAGCCGTTTCCGGCCATTGCTGAAGATGCAACCAAGGACAACGCCGCAATTGGAGCAGTAACTAATAGATTTTTGATTTTGAACATATATTTTACCTCCTTTCAAGAGAAGATTGGCTAAAACAGCCATTCTTATCTGTTTAAACTAATCTTATATTATTAAATATCTTGTGTGTAAGGACACACCCCTGGAAACTGACATAACGGAGCGGAAAACGCACAAAAATAACGAACAACCTCCGTTTGTGTTCTTAATATAGGACTTTATAGGAAAATTGCAATGGGAATGTCAAGCTTCGTGGTGGGCAGTGCAGGGATCGAACCTGCGGCCTCCTCGGTGTAAACGAGATGCTCTACCGCTGAGCTAACTGCCCGGACAAGGATGTCTTTGTTTATCGAGATTACTTCATTTTGTTATTGTTTTCAAGGTGTCTAGCTCAGTTGGTCTAGTGTGGGGCTTCGAAACTTCGCGCATCCGAGCACGAAGATTTCGAAGTTCTTCGATTCTTGTGCAAAACAACCAAACGGGATGTTTGGTTGTTTTGTGTACATTGTATGGTTTCGCAAAGCGAAACAAATCTCGAGTGCGGCCGATGGGACTCGAACCCACACGAGCTAAGCTCACACGCCCCTCAAGCGTGCACGTGCTACCAATTTCGTCACGGCCGCAACATTAGGGATCATATCAGTGATTGGTGATGTTTTCAAGAGATCTTTATTGCATGATTTTTGTCGGAGAATGTGGGTATTATTCCATTTTTTGCGTTGCTTAATGCTGTCCACTGTCTATCCATTTTATCTTTCTTTCTCTTAAGAAATAGGTCGGTTTGGTTATCGTATAAAGCGTTAAATAGCGGTCTTGCTTTTGTTTTTGAATACTGAAGAACATATATGCTTCTCGCCTTTTTTATGCAGCCCACGATTTCAAGTAAAAATAGTACTTTCTTCTGGATCCATTCCAAGTGTGGCCTGCTTGCGGAACAAAAATTCATGTAGAGGGATACACTGCTACGCCATCGTGTATCCCAATATGCACATGATGATCCATCACCGTCGAATTCTCCACGCAGATGATCAAAAAAGAAGCGGTCTGGCACGTTTATTGCACCGATAGTCTTGCTTTTTCTGGGCGTTATTCCGATACTGATGAACCATCGGTATAATTCAACATCGCCAAATTGTAGTTGGCCATACATTTTTCGTGGTTCGCCGCCTCGTGATTTGTAACTTATTTTAACTTTTAATTTTAGGATCTTTTTGAATAGTAATAATTGTTCTGTATCTTTTGATGTCAGATTTAGATGACGGCCGTCTGATATAAGACAACCGTCGGTAGCCATAAGCCCACAAGCGTAAGCTAATTCTGATGTCCACGTAGTCGGAGTTGTGCATCGTGGTTTTGGTCCGGGTTTCTTTTTTATTTTTGTTTCCACAATACAATAGTACGGTAAACGTACGGCATAGTCAAGTCAAGAAAAAACCCGCAATTGGTGCGGGTTAGGACGAAACGCGGAGTGCGAGTCGTGAACTTATTCTTGGCCGATGAACTTCTGCCATTCCGGCGACTGTCGGTTGACGGTGTTGAACCCCTGATCGGCCATGACGCGGAGGACGTCAAGCGGTTTTCCGCCTTGTCCCGCCGCTTGTAGCAGGCCGGCCATGAACAAATCCTCATCAAATTCTTGGCTCGTCACATCCGTCCCGTGGACAAATTGGGCGAAGAGAACGGACTCCACTTTTTCGCTAGGCCCAGGTATGTGAGCACGATAGTTTACTGTTTCGCCGTCCCACTCCATGCCGATTTGTCCCGCCCATTTCTTTTGGATTTGATGAAGCGCGTCTGTCAACGCACCTTGTGTCCCAAAACCGAACTCACTGGGATCGTGATCGTCGTAATCACAAAACGTTTGTCCGATACACAGTGTATCGTGAACGATTTTAGACAAGTGATAGCCGAAGAGTGGGTTTTCTCCGATTTCTGCCAATTCCAGCATATCTCTTGTGGCTTGAGCAACTAGAGTGTCAGTAAAACTAGTGAGATGGTCAAGAAACGCACTAAGTGACGGAATCGACATCGAAAGAGGCATGAGGTTCTCCTTGTGAAAAACGAAACAACATTCAGGTCAACGGAACACTGAATTGTATATTTTAGTATGATTTTGTCAAGCGAAAGCTGGACAATCAGTGACCGACCCTGAACCCAACGTGGTTCAGGGACAGTCCCTGCGTGGGAGCACGGGGACGTGCTCCCCTACGATGTTTTATTGATTTTCTTTAATATCAGGGGGATTCTGGACGCGTCTTGAAACATTACTTCTCTTAAACTGCCATTATAAAGCGCGGCGGCGGGGTGATACATCGGATAGTAAACCAGTTTATCTTTACGGAATGGTTTGCCATGGGCTTTGCCGATTGCCAATTCCGGTAGAAAGCGGGCCAATGAATGGCGACCCAATAGAACGATTATTTTTGGGGCGATGATTTCGACTTGCTTTTGCAAGTAGGGCCAGCAAGCCGTAACCTCTTCTGGTAATGGGTCGCGATTGCCCGGTGGTCGATGTTTAACCACATTGGCGATAAAAACGTCGTTGCGCGTGAGGCCGATATGTTGTAGTAGTGCTTCGAGTAGTTTTCCCGCTGCCCCAACGAAAGGGCGGCCAAGCTCATCTTCTTTTTTGCCCGGGCCTTCGCCGATAAAAAGAATGTCGGCGTTGGGATTACCTTCACCGGGAACAGCATTGGTGGTGTTTTTATAGAGTGGGCAAAGTTGGCAAGTCTTGATCTTGGCTACTAATTCTTCGAGCTTTTCTTTCTTTTGTTCCAGAGTGGACATGTAAAGTTATTAATTATCAATTATCAATTCCCAATTTTCAATTAATTATCAATGGTTTAATTATCAATTACGGCGTCGTATTTTGATAATTTAAAAATTGATCATTAATTGATAATTGGTCATTGAAAATTGATAATTTAGGGCTAATTATTTTCTGAATAAGTTATATATTATTACGCATTTTTTTCAACAACTCCAAATCCTGAGTCTGTCTCTCCTCTCCTCCCGGGGTCTCCAATATCCAATTTATTTTGGAAAAAGTTTTATTGGCCATGAGATTTTTAAAAGTATTGATTCCCAACTTGCCGTTACCAATATCATCGTGACGATCTTTGAATTCGCCCAGCTCAAATTTTGAATCATTTGCATGTAGGAGTTTTATTTTATCCAATGCAAGATATTTCTTAAATTCTTTTAGCGTGTTGGCGATTTCCTCGGACGTACGAATTGCATATCCGGACGCGAACATGTGACAACTGTCCAGACAAATACCGATGTCTTCGCTTACTCCGTCAATAATTTGTCCCAATTCTTCAAATCTGGCACCCACTACTCCACCCGCACCGGCGGAATTTTCCAAGAGTAGTTTTGTCGTCCATTTTTCAGGTTTCTTATATATTTCTTTTATTCGCTCGATTGTTTGTTTGATTGCTTCGTCCTTGCCTAGATCTTTACTTGAACCAAGGTGGGTCATTACATGTTTAACACCCAAGGCTGTACCCCGTTCTAATTCCTCACGAATGGTGGCGGCGGAGCCGTGCGAAATACGATCATTGCCAGATGCGAAATTGATGTAGTATGGCGCGTGGATGTAGCTTTCCATGCCGTATTCTTTGGTTTTTCCTTTGAACAGGTCGGCAATTTCTTTGGTGATAGGTCTGCTGGGACCGCCACGCGGACTGCGCGAAAAGAACTGAAAAACCTCGCAACCGAGGAGTTTTGCGTTGTCGGGGGCGAGATCTAATGATCCTGCGCCTGATACGTGAGCACCTATGAGTGACATGAGGACACTATAAGACAGAAGCTGGAGTTTTCAAAACATACATAATCTGTAAAAGATTATGAATAATTTTCAATTATCAATTCCCAATTTTTCCGCCATCGGGCGGACCCGCCGTCGTGGCGGGCAATAAATTATCAATGGCCTAATTATCAATTACGACGTCGTCTTTTGATAATTTAAAATTTGATCATTAATTGATAATTGGTCATTGAAAATTGATAATTTGTAAGTACTAGTATCGTTCCAATGTGATGTTTACACTCTTCTGCTCAACAGCAACGGCCGTCGTCTGGTCCGGTGTTACAATGTCACTCACCTGTGGTTGGACGCTAAAAGTTCCATCGTTTTTACCCGAAGCACTGATGTAGATTTTCGCGTCATTATTCTGCAGGTTGGAAACATTTTTTCCTCTTAGAGAAACCTTCAGCGATGTCGGATTAACAGTGGACGCGCGTAAACCATCGGGTAAATCTTTTATGGAAATCGGAGCGCTGATTTCTTTGGTGTCTTCCAACGGCGCGATATCAACGCGGGCCCTAATTGTTGTTTCACCGGAAGATAATTTTACTCCATTAGGTAGTGTCGGTTTTAAATCCCCATCGCGGGCGGAAATGGCACCGTCGATATTGATTGGTTCGGTGTCTACCAAAGTAAGTGGATCAACTAAATTACGATCGCCGGTAACTTCTATGGTCACTGGTGTTGTAGTGATACCGCGCACAAAATAACCGTTTTGTGGCGTGCCTTGGGTTTTTACGCGGATACCAAGGTTTTTGCTGATTTGTGTTTGTTCAACGGCAATTTTCACTCGAACACGATCAACGCCCGATTGAACGCCTGTCGGTAAAACCAAATAGGCATCGCCTTCAAACGCTTCCTTGATTCCTGCCACATTGATTTTGGCATCAATACCGGCGGAAAGGGTCTGAAAAAGTCCTAACGCCGCGCGTACTTTCACCAATTGCGGGGTGGGTTGAATTATTCCAAGCTGGTACCCTTCCGCAGGACTGCCTTCGGGGATAACTCTCACGGGTACTTCCCGTTCAACGGATGGATCAAGAGCAACCGTGATGGAGTTTGGTACAACGGAAATTATTGTTGCGTTGGGGATAGAAGTTGTTACCGAGACTGAAACGGTGCGTTCACCGATGCCGCTGCCGCTAAGATCGATAAAGGCGCGAACCAGTTGGTTTTTGTCTTGTGATGTGACGGCATTATTCGTTAGTGGGGCGCGCAACTGAACGGTGACTTTTGGAAGATTTTCACCCAGTCCAAGTCCGGTTGGAATATTGACGATGTCCGGAGTGATATTGTCGATCGTGACTGTGTGATTTCCCAAAAAACTAAGTGTAGCCCATAAACCGACGGCAACGGCTAAGGCAAGCAGTTTAATGTTTAAGTCTTTTGTGAAAAACGCGAGGAGATTTATTTTTCGTTCCATACCCAGTATATCAACTTCCAATTTGAACGAACGCGGTTCGTTCAAAACGGGAGAGGATTAAGGTTGAGACTTTGTGTTTATTCATAATTTTGTTAATAATACAGTTCATTGAGTTAAAATTGGAAGTTGTATTACTGGGCATACAATATAGATGATAGCACAAAAAGAAAAGCTAAATTGTATCGATATATCGATACAAAAGTTTTAGGGAATAATCCCTAATACGGCGACCGTTTTTTGTAATTACCTCTGGATTATTTGGGGTCACACGTAATAGTGGGATAGATACAATTAATCGGCCTGTGTGCTTATCATCTTGTTTTGTATGTTCAAGTAATAATGACCAATGTTCAATAACCCAATGACCATTGAATAACCAATGCGTTAATGACCACTAATCGACGCGAACACGACGATAACGACGTATAAGCGTGTAATTGGTCATTTGTCATAGTAGTCATTCAGTGGGTATTGGGAAGTGGGCATTGGTCATTTTTAAGAACAAAAGAAACGGAATGATTGTTATTATATGACCCTATATTGCGTGTGATCCATTATTTGTTCACCGCTTTTGCTTTTCGTATCAATATGATACGATTAAAGTACTTAAATGATACGTAAGTAATGCCCAAATTAGACACAAAACAGCAAAAAATCGTCGGTTTGTTTCTCGAAAAAGGCGAGATGCAATCTTCAGATGTTCATAATGCACTTAGTGGTCAAGGGGAAGATATTTCGCTTGTCACTGTTAAAAGGGCTTTGTCCGAACTGGAAAGCGGTGGAATTTTAACTACTGCCGGATTGGGACGATCGACAAGTTACAAGATTTCCTCTGTCGGAAGAGTATTCGCGGATATTGACGCGAAACAATACTGTACGATTGAACCGGACAAAAGATACGGCTTGAAACAATTCAATTTTGATTTATTACCGGCCGTGCCGACCAATATTATTTTTGAAGATGAAGTAAATAAACTCGACGAGGCGACGGTAAAGTACAAAGAAAGAATAAAAGACAGTTCCGCCGTAATTCAAAAGAAAGAACTGGAAAGATTGGTAATTGAACTGTCATGGAAATCATCAAAGCTTGAGGGAAATACCTATACTCTTTTGGACACAGAAAGACTTATTTTGGAAAACAAGAAAGCCGAGGGACACAGTAAGGATGAAGCGCAAATGATTCTTAATCATAAGGATGCTTTTAATTATATTCATCAGAACTCGGCGCAATTTAAAACCGTGTCCCGAAAAAATATTGAAGAATTACACACAATTCTTGTAAAAGATTTAGGTGTCGGTGTGGGTTTGCGAAAAAAAGTTGTTGGCGTGACCGGTTCAATTTATCATCCATTGGATAATATCCACCAAATTTCCGAAGCGATTGAGTCGCTTGCCAATACCGTTTCGCGACTGGCAACGCCGTATGAAAAAGCACTCGTTGTGTTGCTTGGTATTAGTTATATTCAACCGTTCGAAGACGGAAATAAGAGAACCGCGCGATTGATGACTAATGCGATATTGCTTGCTCATAAGTGCGCCCCGCTTTCCTATCGCAGTATTGACGAAAATGATTACCGTGAAGCGATGTTGGTTTTTTATGAAATAAATTCCTTGATGCCGATTAAAAAAATATTTATTGAACAATACTTGTTTGCCGCGGAAAATTACGCGGTGAGATAACAAGGCGAATTAAGGATTATCCTTTCGTTTACCCTGAGTGAAATCGAAGGGTAGGATAATCCTTAATTGGAGATTGCCACGTCCCGCCCGTGGCGGGACTCGCAAAGACGCGCGTTTGGATCCTCGATGTCGCTCGAGGATGATTTTGCGAACTACGCAAAATCATTTCGCGATAGCTTCCGCGCGGAGTTCGCGGACGACGTTAACTTTCACGTCACCCGGGTATTCGAGTTCTTGTTCGATTTTGGCGGCGATGTCTTGGGCTAATTTGATGGCGGACAAATCATCTACTTTTTCGGGTTGCACAAACACACGTACTTCACGGCCGGCAGAGATGGCGTAAACTTTTTGCACGCCATCAAAGGCTTGCGCCAATCTTTCCAAGTCTTCCATGCGTTTCACATAGAGTTCATAGCTTTCGCGACGCGCACCGGGACGGGAGGCAGAAATGGCGTCGGCTACCTGCACGATTAACGCTTCCATTGTTTCGAACGGATAACTATCATGGTGAGCGGCGGCGGCTTTAATGATGGCTTCCGGAATACTGAATTTCTTCATAATGTTGATGCCGATTTCAACGTGGTTTCCTTCTACTTCGTGATCAACCGCCTTACCGATGTCGTGGAGCAATGTGGCGCGTTTGGTGATATTTACGTCACCGCCCAATTCTTCGCAAAGCATCGTAGCGATTCTGGCGGCTTCCCATGAATGTTGGAGAATACTTTGGCCGTAGCTGGTGCGGAATTTGAGACGGCCGATTAGTTGGACCAAGTTTGGGTGAAAATCGGTGATACCGAGGTCGTAAACCACTTCTTCCCCGGCCTCCATCACATTTTTAGCGATGTCTTTTTTGGCTTTTGCGACTACTTCTTCAATACGAGCGGGTTGAATACGTCCATCTTCGATCAGGCGCTCAATGGATACTTTGGCGATTTGACGACGGAGCGGTGAAAAACCGGAAACAACAATCGTGCCCGGGGTTTCATCGACCAAAATTTCACAGCCAGTAATAGTTTCCAAAACCTTGATGTTGCGTCCTTCTTTGCCGATAATACGGCCTTTCAACGTGTCATCGGCCAAATGGACGACGGAAGTCGTTGTTTCAGAAACTTGTGAGGCGGCATAACGTTGGACAACTTGCGCCAAAAGGTTGTTGGCGCGTTTTTCCCATTCGTCACGTCCCACTTCTTCCAATTTACGCATTCGGCGAACGAGTTCCACCTTGGTGCGTTCTTCGGCGGCAAACAAAACTTTCTTCTCCGCTTCCATTGGTGAAAGTTGGGCCACTTCTGACAGTTTTTGTTGTTCTTCGGCATAGAGTTGATCAACAGACGCCTCTTTTTCTTGGACTGCTTTTATTTTTTCCTGCAAACGGCGGGCTTTGGCTTCCATTTCATCCAGTTTGACGGCAATGCGCTCTTCGCGTTGAATAACGCGTTCTTCCAGTTGGGCGAGGCGTTGTTTTTCTTGATGCGTGTCTTCGTCGACCCGACGGCGAATTTCGATTGCTTCCTGTTTGGCTTCCATAACAATTTCGGCCGCTTCGTTGCGGGCCTGTTTTTCGTTTTGGGCCACCTGTTGCACACGCGGTTCATGTTGGGGTTTTACTCTTGGTTCAATGCGTTGTTTTCTTTGTTCAACCTCAAATGGTTCCTCAAATTTGCGTGGTTGCGGTTTAGGGGCTTTCCTAAAAAAACTAAATAATTTTCCAAACATAACTTTATTAACGAAGAGTGAGAGCCATTAGAAGCCTCTCGCAATTCCTAAAATTCCAGACAAAATTAAGCAGATTTTTTAGACGTGACGATTTTATCGATAATGCCGTAGGCTTTGGCTTCGTCGGCCGACATATAATAGTCGCGATCCGTGTCTTTTTCAATCTTCTTAATAATTTGTCCGGTATGTTTTGAGAGAATGCGATTAAGACGTTCTTTTGTGGCAAGAATATGCCGCGCGGAAATTTCAATTTCCGTGGCTTGCCCTTCCGCTCCGCCCATAACTTGGTGAATCAGTACTTCCGCGTTAGGAAGCGCGACTCTTTTACCTTTTACTCCGGCGGCCAGAAGGGTCGCGGCCATGCTCGCCGCCATGCCGACACAGATTGTCGATACATCGCACGGGATGTATTGCATTGTGTCGTAGATGGCGAGACCAGCCGTCACGCTTCCACCGGGAGAATTGATGTAAAGGGAGATGTCTTTTTTTTCGTCTTGATTTGCTAAAAAGATTAATTGGGCAATGATTGTATTGGCCATCGCGTCGGTAATTGCGCCACTCAAGAAAATTATTCGTTCGCGGAGGAGGCGTGAGTAAATATCGTAAGCCCGTTCGCCGAATTGGCTTTTTTCGATGACGGTGGGGATTAGATATGACACTTCTTGATTTGATTCTTCTTTATGACGCATAAGTTCAGTGTAGTTTGGATGAAAGAAAATATCAACACTAATTTTCAATTATCAATTCCCAATTTTCAATTAATTATCAATGACTCAATTATCAATTACAACGTCGTCACTTGATAATTTAAGAATTGATCATTAATTGATAATTGATCATTGAAAATTGATAATTATCTTTATATTCCCGCTAGTTTTTCTAACAACTCAAATACTTTCTTGTTTCGTAAAGTACCAACAGTGATCTCCGTCAACGCCTCAATATCGACCTGTTTTTTGGCTTCTTCGGCGCTTGGAAAACGTTGCAGAAATTTAATCATTTCTTTTTGTACTTCGTCATCGCTAACTTCAATATTTTCAATTTTTGCAATTGAACGTAAAGTTAAACCCGATTTAATGCGTTTCATGGCTTGTTCTTTCAAACCGTCACGCATTTGTTCTTGGGTTTTTTTGATTTGCAACAGATATTGTTCCATTGTTAAGCCTATTTGAGTGATTCCCTCTTCCATTTCGGAAACCATTTTATCCAGCTCATTTTCAACGAGAAGTTCCGGAATTTCTTCGAAGGTGGTTTTTTCTACCACTTGTTCCAGTAACGCTTGTTGTAACCGTTGTGTTTCCTTATATTCTTTTTCTAACAGTATGTTTTCTTTAATTTTGACTTTCAGTTCATCGATATTCGCAAATTTACCCATTCCTTGGGCGAAATTATCGTTTATTTCCGGTAAATTCTGTTGTTGCACCGTTAAAACTTTGATTTTGAAATCAACGGTTTTGTTCTGGAGGTCCTTTTGTGGGTGATCGGCGGGAAATTTGATCGGAAATTCTTTTGTTTCGCCTTCTTTGGCACCAATAATTTGGACCTCAAATTCCGGGAATAAGTGACTGTCGCCCAAAATTACGGATTGCTTGCGCGCATTGCCGTCTTCGAGCGGGACACCATCCGCGGAAACATTAATATCGATATCTACCCGATCGCCCTTTTCGGCGACTCTCTGAACAGTGACGTAGGAAGCGCGCATTTTGCGGAGTTCTTCAATTTCAGTGTCGACTTCTTTATCTTCAACCGTCATTTGTTTTTTTGTTTCCTTGACGGATTTATATTCGCCCAGTTTAATATCGGGCAACATCGAAACAGTGGCCTCGTAGACCCAATTCTTGCCAATTTCCACTTCTTTAGCTTCAATTTCCGGACGACCGATTGCTTCAATTTCTTTATCTTCCAAAAGCGCGTCCACATAAGTTTTCGGGACGAGTTTTTGGAGGGCGGTTTCAACCAAGTGATGATCACCAATGGCGGAACGCATCACATCAAACGGGACTTGGCCGGGACGAAAACCTTTTACGGGGTGTTTTTTTGATTCTTCTTTAGCGGCCACATCCAAAAACGGCTGGACCTCGTCCGGTTCAATTTCAATAATTAACTTGATTTTTGACTTAGGGAGTTTCTCTTTTGTGACTTTCATACCCAGTATATCAACCCGCCAATGCAAACATTTTCGGAATGTTTGCAAAAAACAGTGTTTATTACGTGTAAAAATTTCATTTGAATGATTTAGTTTGAATAATTCTTATATTAACCATGTCAAAGTGGCGGGTTGTATTACTGGGCATAGTCGCTTGAGAATACAATATGAGCGCGATCTTGTCTAGGAAAAGGCTGAAAAGAGGGTGGAGTATCCCCCGTCGCTCTGATGAGCTATGGGGGATTATTGTTCTTTTTTAAGAACAATAAAAAACCGCGGATGAGTTTCCGCGGTGGTGGGTAATTTTGTTGCCCTAGGACTCTCGTCCGAATGGTCTTAGATCCTTGAGCTTCATTTGCATAATTCCACTCGTTCCTTTGAAAAAGACGTCAATAATATCGCTGGTGCGGCCGCCTTGTCCTGGCATCGAAAACTTGATGACATATCCAACTGTTCCATCCATTACGCCAATACGACCGTTTGCCACAACTACATCGCCTAATTCAAGATTAAACCCCACGGATTTTAGCGCGATAATTTTGTCGCCAGCGAACGTTAGTTCCAAGTCTCTACTTCTGATCGCAACTTTATGTGTCAGAGAGGCTTCGTGCTGAATTAGTAGCGCCAAGTCATGAAGAAGCTCGCAGTCTTCGATAGCATCCTTAATGTTGTCATCGTTGCCACCGAGCGCGGCCACTTCAGGAAGCAGAGCGGAATAGAGGCGGAAAGCGCATGTCATGGGATGTTCTGTCTGTGTATTCTCGGTCATTGTGAGATCCTCTTGTACGGTCACTGAACTTGTTTTGAAACGAACGCGCGCTAAACATATATTAAACACTAAATAATGTCAATAAAAAACAGCGACTTAATCGTATTATGTTGATGTTTTTTGCTAATTTTCGCTTAATATCCCAGTTTCACGCCCACTTTTTCAGCGAGTTCGTGGATCCACCGTTCGTGGCGGTCTGATTTGCGCGAGGTCATTATCATTTCTTGGAAATATTTATCGGACTTGGCAGAATAAGCATCAACAGCATCCAGTAGTTCACTAACGTCTTTCTTATCGGCCTTGTTTTCCTGAAGATCGTCTATTTTTGCTTCAACACTTATAAGTCTCTGGTCAAGGGTATTGAAGTGTTTATCATTGGAAACAAAATGCTTGTCAATGTCGGCAAAACGTTCGTCAATCTTATTGAATTTTTTATCTAGATATTCAACTAATTCGGAATAATCTTCGCTCATTGCTACATTATATTCCTTCCCAAATACTTGTCTAATTTATTACCAAAACCGCTCGGCGGGTGGTTGGTAAAAATCGTTTTTCATCGAATTGCCATTAAAGTTTCTGTCAAATTGCCTACTTGAAAAATACGGCATTGTGCCGTAAAATTGAATACATATTTATAAATATATTAAAAATATGAGTAGCGAACAGAAATCTTTTAGTTCGAATTTTATTGAAGATCCGAAGGAGGGTGTTGAAGCAAGTAATACTGATCCAAACAAGGAAATGTCGGATCAAGAAAAGATGGTTAGTGAATACCAGGAATACCGAAACAAATTGGCCAATGAAATTTTGTCTGTATCAAAAGGGGAAAGAAAATGTGTTCTTGAAGATGCTAAAAAATTACGGCAGTATTGGGAGGCATCGCTATTCAAAATAGAACAACGGCGAGTCCTGTATGATGAATATCCGACAGAAGAACCGATTCCCACAGTAGAGTTGGTTTCTAAATACCTTTCTGAAGAAGACCGTCCCACAGGTGAAAAGATTGTTTTTGAGGTTGATGATCGAGATGTTTATAACATTTCGGCGCCGGTTAGAGTTGGTGATAAACAATACATTGTTGGCAGGATGGAAAAGCGGTCGGAATGGGCTAAATCGCAAGTAGCGTTTTTTGCGGAAAATGAAGCAGATGGCGTTTGGGAAAAAGACCCCAGTTTGCCTTTTTATGATTTGGAAGATTCATTTGTCACTCGTGTCGGTGATGAAATTGTTTTTGGTGGAGTGAGAGTTTGGCAAGCGCCGAATAAGCCCGATGGGTGGGTGGATTGGCAAACCGTTTTTTACCGTGGAAAAGATTTGGAAAATATGAAAGAGTTTGCACATAGTCCGGTTGGGATGAAAGATGTTCGTCTTGCCGAATTCAGTGACGGAACCATTGGGGTTTTTACTCGACCATTAGGAGGTGTGGCCGGTCGGGGCAAAATTGGCTTTGCACATATTAATTCGCTTGAAGAGCTGACGCCGGAAAAATTGATCCGAGCGAGGGTACTAAAAGAAAAATTTATTGCGGAAGAATGGGGAGGGGTGAACGAGGTACATGTTCTTCCAGACGGAAAGGTTGGCGTAATTGGCCATATCTCTGCCTACGATAATGAAAAAAATAAACATTATTACGCGATGTCTTTTGTTTATGATCCTGAAACACATCAATCATCAAAAATAAAAATAATTGCCACACGAGAGGATTTTCCCAAGGGAGCCGCAAAAGTTGCAAATGAAAAAGTCCCAAACGAGCTGGTAGACATTGTTTTTCCGGGCGGGATTGTTGGTTTAAACGATGATTTTGTTACCCTTTATTGCGGATTAAGCGACACGGAAGCAGGAAGAATTAAAATAAAGAACCCATTTAAATAAAAAAATCTGCTGTCTTTGCACGAAAGAGAGCTTAAATTTTTGTAAAAATCTTGTTTAATGGTAGGATAGCACGACCAATTACTCGATCAGCCGCACCGTAATAGATCCAGAGTTCTTCGCCGCGCTTTATCGCACCGCAGGTGTAGACAACGTTGTTTACAAACCCGACTTTTTCGTAGTCGGTTTCCGGTTCAAGAATGGGGCCGGCGTGCCAAATAATTTTTGAAGGGTCTTTGTTGTCTAGAAGCATTAGGCCAAGACGATAAACATGGTCATTGCTCACGGCGTGGTAGACCATTAACCAACCTTTTTCTGTTTTGATGGGTTGTGAACCGGCACCAAATTTGAAGCCTTCCCACGCGTCCGCTTTCGGCCAGGTGACCTCTGTTGTGTTGTGCCAGTTTTTAAAGTTTTCGCTATATGAAACTTTTAGCGTTTCTCCGGTTTCTGTGTGTTCGCGATAAAACACCGCGAATTCACCATTTACTTTTTCAGGTAAAAGAAAGGCATTTTTCGCCTTGATGTCCGGAAGAATGACACCATAGTTTTGGAAGCTAATAAAATCTTTAGTGGTGCGCATGCCCACACGCACACGCCAAGGGATGTAACCAAACGAGCCACGCACATCGGGAATGTGGCCGATTTCGTGGTAAGAGGCGCTGGTGTGGAGAATATAATAAGTGTCGTCCAGTTTTGTAATGCGTGGGTCCTCAATCCCGAGGCGTTCAAACGGATCGTTTGGATTAGTATCAATGGCCGGGTTGTCGTGTTTGGTAAAATTTATGCCGTCGGAACTTTCCGCATAACCTAAACGGGAAATGCGAAAATCATCGTAGGCCCGGTATAATAAAATAACTTTTCCATCGTATTCAGTGACGCCGGGATTAAACGTGCCGTTCCGCTCCCACCAGTGTTGGTCGGAAGTTCTGGGTTCAATGATTGGATGAGTTGGATTTCGGGTTGCTTTGATGGTATTGGTATTCATATTTTGATTTTATCACAAAAACCGCCCAGCGATTGCCGAGCGGTTTATTCTGAACATTAGGGATTCTCCTGCGAAAGGAAAATTCCTAATGACGGTTTAGATAAACAATGACGCTAATGCTAATGTGAGTGTGCTGAAAAGTTTGATCAACACGTGCAATGACGGCCCGGCAGTGTCTTTGAAGGGGTCGCCTACTGTATCGCCCGTGACGGCAGCTTGATGAGCAAAGCTCTTTTTGCCACCGAAGTTGCCTTTTTCGATGAATTTCTTGGCATTGTCCCAAGCGCCACCGGCGTTATTGAGCATAATCGCCATTAAGACGCCAACAATTGTACCAACCATCACGAATCCGGCCGCCGCTTCGGCGCGCAGGAAGTAGCCGACCAAAATTGGAGCAGTAATTGCCAGGATGCCCGGGGCAATCATGTGACGAAGGGCGCTCACGGTCGCGATATCAACGGCTGCGGCGTAATCCGGTTTGTCTGTTCCGGCCATAATGCCGGGTTTGGCCTTGAATTGACGGCGAACTTCCTCAACGATTACGCCGGCTGCTTTACCAACCGCGCGAATAGCGAGAGAAGAAAAGAGAAATACCACCATTCCACCGATCAGGGCGCCGACGAAAACCGGCACTTTGGCCATATCAACAGAGGTAATTTTGGCTTGTTCAAGATAAGCCGAGAAAAGTAGAAAAGCGGCTAAGGCGGCAGAACCAACGGCGTAGCCTTTTGTGATTGCCTTGGTGGTGTTGCCCGTCGCGTCTAATTCATCTGTTACTTCACGTGTCGCTTCCGGAGCATTGCTCATTTCCACGATTCCACCGGCGTTATCGGTGATCGGGCCAAACATATCCATGGCCAAGATATAGCCAACCGTGGCCAGCATTCCGATAGTGGCCACCGCTGTGCCGTATAATCCGCCCATTGGAATTCCCGTGCTATTACCTAGCGCGTAGGAGCTCAACAGTGCTCCGGCAACCACAATTACCGGTAGTGCTGTGCTTTCCATACCAACCGACATTCCGGTGATGACGTTTGTGCCGTGACCGGTGAGGGAAGATTCGGCAATCGATTTTACCGGGCGATATTGTTTGCCGGTGTAGTAATCGGTGATGTAAACGAAAGCAAGCGCGGTAAGAATGCCGATAAATCCGGCCCAGAAGAATGGCGTGGTGTTGTAACCGGGCGCCACTAGCATCATACGGGTTGTGAAGAACAAGGCGATGATTGCCAAAATAGTTGTTACCCAATAACCACGCGTGAGAGCCTTCATGGGGTTTTCACCCTCTTTGGCTTTTACAAACCAAAGTCCGATAATTGTTGCCAATAGTCCAAAAGCATGTAAAACGAGAGGAAACAAAATACCTTTGACGCCAAAAATTGGGTAAAGGGCGACACCCAGGACCATCGCGCCGATGCTTTCAGCAGAAATACTCTCGAACAAATCGGCACCGCGACCGGCGCAGTCACCAACGTTGTCTCCGACTAAGTCGGCGATAACGGCTGGGTTACGTGGATCATCTTCCGGAATGCCTGCTTCCACTTTTCCAACCAAATCTGCTCCCACGTCAGCGGCCTTGGTATAAATGCCACCACCGAGCTGGGCAAATAAAGCCACAAAGCTCGCGCCAAAACCATAACCCACAATCAGGCCGGGAATTTGTGCCACGGCGATGTGGAAGATGTTTTGATAGATCAAATAGAGTGACATCACTCCCAGAAGCGAGAGGGCGACGATGGTAATACCGGAAACCGCCCCTGCTTTAAGCGCTGTAAGGAGAGCGTGATTCAATCCGGAACCAGCGGCATCCGCTGTGCGAATGTTGGCACGGGTGGCGACAACCATACTGATTGCGCCTGCCAGGGCGGAGAGAAAAGCACCAATGATGAAGGCGCCGGCCACTTGCGCACCCGCTGTCCAGCCGTTTGTGCCACCGGTTAGGCCGTGTGCGAGATAAATAACGACCGCCACCACCGCCACAAAGATTACAATTGTCTTATATTGGCGCTTCAAAAAGGCGTTTGAGCCTTCTTTAATCGCGTCGGCGACTTTGCGCATCGTGTCCGTGCCGGTTCCCTGCTTGAAAATTTGGGACCACAGCATCCAGGCATAGACGAGTGCCAATATCCCCACCCCTGAAATGAATATATCGATTCTCTGCATAACAATATTCTTAAAAATTAATTATTAAGCTTTTGAATAATGATTTATGATATATGAATGATGATAACGCGCGTACATTCATCATTCTTCATTCGTTATTCATCATTCTTCTTCAGCTCTTCTGCCGGCTTCACAGTTGCCTCATTAGCAGAAATTTCCTCGGACTTTATTTCTTCGTCGGGCGTCGCGCTGGCGTCTTCCATCACGACCGCTTCTTCTCCGGATTTCACGATATCAATTCTCCACCCCGTCAATTTGGCGGCCAAGCGGACATTCTGGCCACGCTTACCGATCGCCAAACTTAATTGATCTTCGTTAACGTGAACCACCGCTTTGTGTTCGTCGTTTTGCAAGTCTACTCTCACAATTTTTGCGGGCGATAAAGCTTGGACGATAAACTTTGCGAAATCGTCATCCCATTGAATAATATCAATTTTCTCACCGGATAATTCGGAAATTACTGTTTGAATACGTGTTCCGCGTTGGCCGATACACGAACCAACCGCATCCACACCGTCTTGTTTGGAAAGGACCGCCACTTTTGAGCGTTGGCCCGCTTCACGCGCGACCGCCTTGATTTCCACGATGCCACTGTAAACTTCCGGCACTTCCAGTTCAAACAATTTCTTCATCATACCGGGATGGGCGCGAGACAAAATAATATCCGTACCTCGCGAGGTTAATTCCACTTTTACGAGGTAAACCTTCACGCGCTGGTTGATGCGATAGTGTTCGGTGGGAACTTGCTCTGAAGGAAACAAAACACCCGTGGCACGGCCCAAGTCAACGAAGATATTATTGTTTTCAATCCGCTGAATCGTGCCGTTGATGATTTCACCTTCTTTGCCCTTAAAGGCTTCGAAAGTGGCGGAGCGTTCCGCTTCGCGAATACGTTGGATAATAACCTGCTTGGCGGTTTGCGCGGCAATGCGACCGTAATTGGGATCGGTTGGTGTCACTTCCGTAGAGATTTCATCGCCAACTTTGGCGTCCGCCTTTTGTTCGGAGGCCTCTGTGACTGTAAATTCTGCGTCAGGATTGAGAATTTTCGGTTCTTCGCCTTCCACTACCGTTGTGGGTTCGACAACCGTCATAACTCTAAAAATTCGCGCTCTGCCGGTTTTCACGTCGAACGTGGCGCGAATATCTTGACCACGCTTTCCGTAATCGCGTCGAAAAGCGGCCGCAATAGCAGCGGCGATAGTTTCGATGACTTTATTGGGATCAATTCCCTTTTCTTCCGCAATCTGCGTGATTGCCGCGGCGAACTCGTCTTGTGATGGCATATGGATTGTTATTTAATTGTCTAAGTCTTTGTGAGCGAAGCGCCTGCCACCCGATGCTTTAGCGAAGGGTGGAAGCAATCTTCGCGTCCCACGAATAACCGCTTGTAATGAACAGGCGGTACTGTGGATAGATTAATCGAAATTATATTACTTGTCAAATTTAGGAATTGCTTAAGATTGGGTGAATTTTAGATATTGAATAATGATTTATGAATGATGCAACAAAAAAACCGACACTGGGTAGTGTCGGGTGGTTCTTCGGGTTTCTTAATCCCTTTTCTTTGTTCGCGGACGACGCGGACGAGCCGTCTTTGCTGGCTTCCTTTGCTGTTCATTGATTCGATGGTCGGCAAACATCCCTGCGACCTGTTTAAAGATTCTGGTGTCGCCATCGTCGGCCAGTGCATCCAGAACCTCAAGAACAAGCGCCTCCGGAAGTGTGACGGCAAGTTCCTTATAAACATCAAGGCCGATTCGAATCTGGTGTGCGGTACGCGTATTTTTGCCGCGGCGCACAAACCAGTCAGCGCACTCAAGTGCTTTCTCATGGTTTCCCGATGCCTTAAAGCAATAGAGCGCGTATTGCGTGGGCATTGTATCGCCGTTATCATTTTGCATCTCAAGCAACCCGTTTCCCAGTTCGTTGAGTTTGGCGATGGCTTTTGCATCCATGTAGCAATTAATCGCCGTCTCAAATTGCAGAAACCTTCGGGAAACATCACCCAACTCCACTTGTTCTTGTTCCGCGTATGTCTTTGCGGAGGCGAGTAGGCTATAGGCCAATCCGAAGTATCTTGAGCAATCCGAGGAAATGTTTAATGCTTTGAGATACAGAAGGTATTTCCTGCCAAGCGATAACTGCTGGTCTGTGGCATTACAGACACCAAAGCATATGCGGGCGAGTTGATGTCGTTCGTAATTTTCCGGTCCGGCAATGCCTACTGCGCAAATTTTTCCCAAATCAAGAAGCTTTTCGAGGGCGTTTGCCTTTTTGTAAGCTTCTATTGCATCATCAAGCCTTCCAATTTTCGCCGCCGCATTCCCGCACATTACCAATAAGTCGGCTGGAATGGGTTGGTTTTTTGGGTTGCAGTCGAGGGCTTTGTCTAAGTTGCCTCGTCGCAGATACGTGTCTCTGATCATCAAAGCCTTGAGTTCTTCTGCAGTGAGTTTTGTCGTCGTCATGGCCATTTCCTTTAATTCTATTTCGCGACTGAAGCATGGATTACCACGTTGGTAACCCTAAATTGTGAAGGAACTGGTGAATTTACTACTGGGCAACGTTTATGTCAATTTTTTGTACTCTCGTTGATAGCACACATCAACTTATTATGTCAGTGTGATGTACTTTAAATGTTCAATCTTTGATTCTCCCGTTGTCAGCATAATTGCTACTAAATCCAGTCGATATTGCGTTTGCCACGGGAAATTTTGCATATACATTAATATACTGCGTTTCAGTATATGCTGTTTATTTGGGGTTATAGACGCTATGGGTTCACCGAATTTGGTATTCGTCCGCGTCTTAACTTCTACAAAAACATATTCGTTTTTTTCCGAATCATGCATTACAAGGTCGAGTTCCCCACCCGGAACGCGAGCATTGGCTTCAATAAACTTGAGACCGATGCCTTCCAAATATTCGCGCGCCAAATCTTCTCCTTTTTTACCTGTGATGCCAAGATGTGGAATTGCCATAGTTTAATTATCATATAAATAGTCTCTTGATTTCTCTTTTGAATCGATATATTCTTAATTATATGACAAATATATCAACTGGTCGCTATATAAGAGATATTAAAATTTCAGCCTTCGTGGCTTTGGTGTTCATGGTTGTTTTGTTTGGGATGTTTATGGCCAATGTAAAATACGGTTTTTCGGAGCGTTTTGTAAACGTATTTGTAGCAAAAATCTACGGCGGAGCGTAGTGGTTGCTAGAGATTTGATTGATTATTCTTACGGGTAGGAACGGTAGGAACATTATTTCGTTCCTCGCGGAGGGTTGTGTCAGGATGTTTTGACAGAATTGCCGGAATCAGGGTTAGAAATATAACAAGCATCACGCGCCCCGCCTGATTAGTCCAAAGATAATGATCGAGCAAAATAAGTGGCGAGATTATAAGCAGTGTTACTAATAATGCGTTAGTAGAATTATGGACGGGTTTTAGAGTTTTATATATAAAATACAATATTACAATTGTTCCAAAAATCCCCAGGTCCGTCATGACCAGGATTAATGTGTTGTGTGGATAATCATATTGCCAATTTTTTAGGCCAGTTCCAAAGGGAGCTCGTCTAGTTAAACTGTTAAAATAATTTCCCAACCCAATTCCAAAAAGTGGGTCGGACATAAAAATTTTCGTGCCGAATTCGTTTAATATAATTCGGTCCGAAAAAAACAAATCCGATGTCGGGGGTGAGATTCGGTGCCAAATGGCGGTTCGAAGCGGTGAAATTATCATCAATATGCCAATAATGATAAAAATTGTATAAAAAATGGTGCGCCTGTAAAGAAAATAATTCCAGAGACGAAATTGCCAAAACAAGATGAAAATTAATAAAAATATCGAAAATAACGCCGATCTTGAGAATGTCAGGGTCGCGCCGGCGAGCATAATAATGATTGAGATTCCCGAAATACGGCGTTTTGATGGATATTTATAAAATAAATAGAGCCCGGCACAAATACTTAACACCAAAAAACCACCAAGAATGTTGGGATGTGGCATTGTTCCGTAGGCACGTAAAAGTTTTTCGCCGTTGTTGAGATCAACTTTTGCAACGCCAGCCATGCCAGTCGACAAAGTTTGTTCCGCAAGAAAGTACAAACCGAACGAATGGCCGACGATTACCTGGAAAAACCCCAACAATGATTCGAACATGCCAATTCCTACAAGTGTTGCGGAAACATAAAGTCTTGTTTTTTGTTCGCGAAGGAACTTGGAGAATAAATAGACCAGCACTAAAAATTGAATGATGCGGACTAGAGAGTAGATTCCCAGTGAAGTAATTGGGTTACGAAGGGTTTCAGCAATTAGGAAGACTAAAATAGCGCCAAACAAAAGGTAGTTTTGTTTAGAATGCCTGAAAAAATGCTTTCGTTCGGCAAATAAAACAAAAAGAAAAAAGAAATCGGCTGTATAGATGGAAATAGCGAGTAGTTCCGAAAACCATCCGGCTCGACTGGCATCGGCGAAATTCATTACGTGACGGAACGGTAGGAAGGAGGTTGCGATAAATAAACAAAACAGGGCGATTTTATTATTGACATTATTTATGAAACTAGAAAATTTGTTCATTTTAGTTTGAGTATGTCACGACATCACCTATTTTAATATTATTCGATATCGTCCAGTTAAGATTAGTTTCAATAACTACATCAACTGCAGAAGGGGAATAAAAGTGCTTTAATTGCTCAATTGGCGTATCTAGTTCAGGAAACATATGGTCAAAGCCAACCACTTTATGATTGGCTACCCAAATTATATCTAATGGGATTATTGTGTCCTTCATCCAAAAATTCTGAATTTGCGCTGTTGGGAAGACAAAAATCATGCCGTTATCTTTTTCAAGCGAAATGCGATTGGAAAGACCTTTCGACCATTCGGCGAGTGTTGAAGCATATTCGACCCGTAGTGACTTATCGCTGATCGTGAGGGTTTTGAATTTTGTGGCGTTTGTTTGAAGGGGAACTGTTATTGGTTGTTTCGCCCGATAGGGTTTGAAACTAATCAGCATCACCGAACTGATAACAATTAGTAAAAGCAAGAAAAATATAATTAGTTTTTTATCCATTTGTTTAATATATCACAATGGCCTGCACAAATTATTAAATATCTTCATCTTTTTTGGGTTAAAATCATGGATTTTCTAAACCCAAAATGCTAGACTTCATTTGCTATGAATAAAATGAAAAATCTTTCCGCAACCGATGATCAGGCATTCAAACTCAAAGTTTTGGCCAAGGAAAAAGAAAGTGTCAGACGCAAGCTGGCGGTGAAGGCCGAGAAACTTCGTCTCAAAGCCAAAACGCGTGTCGCGACCGCCAAGGAAAAGGAAAGCGTCAGACGCAAGTTGGCGGTGAAGGCCGAGAAACTTCGTCTCAAAGCCAAACTGCTCGCCTTGACCGCCAAGGAAAAAGAAAGCGTCAGACGCGAGCTGGCGGTGACGGCCGAGAAACTTCGTCTCAAAGCCAAACTGCTCGCCTTGACCGCCAAGGAAAAAGAAAGTGTCAGACGCAAGCTGGCGGTGACGGCCGAAGATCTGGAACAGATTAGAGTGAAAAACGAAGCGATGCTGGTGAGTATCGGCGACGGTTTGGTGGTAACGGATAAAAACGAACGGATTCTGCTGGTGAATAAGGCGTTTGAGAATATTTTGGGCTGGAAGAAAAAAGAAGTAATGGGGAAGTTTTTGGACAAAGTTATTCCTATGGTCGACGAAAACGGTAAGGTTATCTCTTCGTCGGAACGCTTAATCACTAAAACGATCAAAAAACACGCTACCATTTCCATTTCTATCGCTACCGCGGAAGAAGAAAAAGAAAAGATTAATCCCGAAACAATGACTGCATCCGGTTTTTATTATTACGTGCGCAAAGACAAGACCAGGTTTCCGGTAGCCGTAACCGTCGCCCCGGTAAAGCTGGGGAATAAGTTTATCGGAGCAATTGAGGTTTTTCGCGACATCACGCAAGAAAAAGAAATTGACAAAGCAAAAAGCGAATTCATTTCTCTCGCCTCTCATCAGCTAAAAACGCCGCCAACAGCAATCAAGTTGGTCGTCGAAAGGTTGCTTGGCGGCAAAATGGGGACATTCACGGAAAAACAGAAAGAATATCTCAATTATATTCACTTTTCAAACCAGCGGATGATTGACCTAATTAACGCGCTTTTAAATGTCTCGCGAATCGAGCTTGGCGCGTTTACTATTCAAGCAAAGGAGAAAGATGCCTACGCCACTGTGCAGAGTATTTTGGACGAATTGAAGTACGCTGTTGATAAAAAACAATTGAAACTGAAAATAATTCCTCCCGAAAAACAGATTCTGCTCATGCTCGACGAATCTCTGTTCCGCATGGTAATGAATAACATTGTCACAAACGCCATCCACTATACGGCGGAGGGAGGCGAGATACGAGTCGAATGCAAGGTGATGAATAAGGGACAATTTCTGGGAGAGAAGCTTTTGGAAGAGGACTATTTTGTGGTCATCGTGGCCGATACCGGCTACGGAATTCCGCAAAAAGACCAGAACAAATTGTTCACTAAATTTTTCAGAGCGGATAATGCCAGAGAAAAAAGCAGCGACGGAACAGGCCTTGGGCTCTATATCGCAAAATCCATTCTTGAACAATCCAGCGGATTGATCTGGTTCACTTCGCGTGTAAATAAAGGGTCGGAGTTTTATGTGGCCATCCCAATTGCCGGAATGAGAGCAAAGGATGGCAAAAAAGGGCTTATTGGCTAAAAAAGTATATTGCGTTATAATAACGTCACCTACATTATGACCGAAGATAAAAAGATGAAAATTCTACTTGTTGAGGATGAGCCGGCAATTAGCAAAGTATATGCGGAGGAGCTAACTGATGAAGGATTTGTCACGCTTACGGCAACGAATGGCAGAGATGGCTTAGAGCTTGCGCTTGTTGAAAAGCCCGATCTTATTTTACTCGATATCCTCATGCCGATAATGGATGGTCTCACAATGATGGACCAACTGCGCAAAAAAAACGAATACGGAAGGAAAGTTCCGATCATTCTTTTAACCAATTTGTCCGCGGATGAGGAAAGAATTATTAAAGCAATCGTGGAAAATGAACCTGTGTATTATGTGGTAAAATCTGATTACAAACTAAGCGATGTGGTGAAGATGGTGCGAGAGGGGCTTACTCGGATATCATAATAAAGTCGGGGCGACAGGATTTGGCTTCATCGTCCTTTGCCCAGTACATTTATTGTGCTGGGCGAAACGATGCGCCTGTTAAATTGTCCGTCGGGGCGACAGGATTTGAACCTGCGGCCTCATCGTCCCGAACGATGCGCGCTACCACTGCGCTACGCCCCGACGAACAATTCAACACCTCAATTTTTACTAATTTTTTGATTTGCCCGCCACATCGGCGGGTCCGCCTGCTGGCGGAAACCTGCGGCCTCATCGTCCCGAACGATGCGCGCTACCACTGCGCTACGCCCCGAAATTTTTTATGTGGACCTGGCGGGACTCGAACCCGCGGTCTTTAGTATGCCATACTAACGCTTTTCCTCTAAGCTACAGGCCCCCAACTTCGCTCTGTCTTGCTAGCCAGAGCTTCGCTGGGCAGGCAATGGAGATATTTACCACTGCTTGTCCCGCGAAGCTCAATCAAGAGATTGAGCGGAGTGGGAAGCTACAGGCCCTAATTTTTCTAATAGTACTTTGGGAAGTGTTTCTAACTCTAGTTGTTTATCGGTTCCGGCGCAACCGATGATACATACGCCGTGATAATCCTTTTTTAATGTCGGTTTACCAATTGTGCGAGGATCAGGTTTAGACTGGCAAAAGTTTTTAATTGGAATACCCAGTGTCTTAGACCAATATTTATGCAATTTATGAAGATTCTGATCAGCCCTATAACTCATTGATGCGTGAAGAACATCACGACTGATACCGTAGCATTTTTCAAGTAGCAGTACATACAGTCCCATTAATTCTGGAGAGGAACTTCCCAACTGAAGACCTCGGTGTCCTGCCCATTTATAACCCTCTCCAAGATATAGAAATGAAAGTGCGATTTTATATATTTGAGGATCCGGGTCATGTAAAAAATCCTCACATGTTTGTTGAATTGCAGCCATTCTGTCTTCTTGTTTTTTCCTACTATAAGCCAACGAATTTACCCTGCCACGCGCCAGACTTTTTAACATATTTTCCTTGTAAGCTTTCATGTAAGCTGGAGGAAGTTTTACGTCTTTTAACCAATAAGAAAGTGTACCTTTTGGAATTTTTCGCCCAAGAGCTTCTTGAATATCACCAAAAGTTTTTCCTTGTGCTCTTAGTTTCTGCGCCATTTCTTTTTCTGTCATGTTGTAATTATACTCCGCGCCTATTCCATGTGCAATATCGTTTATGAGAAAAATCCATATTGCAGAAATTCAAATAATAAGTAAAAATAGGCGTACAGACGTAGGGGCCGTTAGCTCAGCCAGTAGGATTGTCGGCAATGAGTTGCCGAATCGGGGCAATCCTTCGGTGGGATGAGCCGGCTCCGCCGGAACATTATTTCACCGTAGAGCGCTACATTCGCATTGTAGAGGTCGGCGGTTCGCCGGAGCACCATGTGGGGAGCGGCGGGTTCCCCGAGAACATTCTGTGAATGTTCGAGAGGGTGCCAGCTCGCGTCCAGTACCCTACGTGGTACTGGACGAATCCAAATTGCTATTTTCAAAAGCATGTTTGTATCATGATCAAATATTAGGGCTCGTAGCTCAGCTGGCAGAGCGCGGCATTCGCATTGCCGAGGTCAAGGGTTCGCTCGCTATCGCAGCGAGCGCCCGCTGAAATAGCGGGCGAATCCTAGCATTTCATTATATAATTGATTAATTACCAGGGCCGTTAGCTCAGCTGGCAGAGCGCTACATTCGCATTGTAGAGGTCGGCGGTTCGAATCCGCCACGGTCCACCAAAATCATGCGTGAAATACTAGACAGGCCCGGTGACGGTATTCTTTGCGCGGTAGCCATCATGATTAAAGGTGACAAAATTCTTGTTGGTCATCGGCATTACACAAAAGACAAATGGAAAGTTATTTCTGTTTGGACTATTCCTGGTGGTAGATCTGATAAGGGTGAAATTATTGAACAAACATTGCGACGCGAGGTTGCGGAAGAAGTCGGTATTTCTGAATTTGAAATTGTTGATTTTATTGGAGAAGTACCTGGAGCTAAAGAAGGCGACGTGGTTTTAATTTTCCATTGTGAAACTGGTCAGGAAGCGAAACTCATGGAACCGGAAAAATTTTCGGAGTGGAGATGGGTTTCGATTGATGATTATATTTCGGAAGAAAAGTACAGTGGCTTTAATCCGGTTGCCAAGCAAATGATAGTGAATTATTTGCTCGGTTTACGAAGGGGAAAATAACTTGATATGTCCTGGTATCTCTATATCGCGCAAGCGCAAAAGACGGGGAATTATTATGTTGGAATTTCCACGGATGTGAAAAAGCGGATTATTGCGCACAATAAGGGTAAGGCCTCGTCCGTAAATAAATTCCCCAAGATTATACTCACTGCATCTTTAACTGCAAGCACTTCTCAATCGTAAAACCTTTCACCGTACTGCTAGTACGCCTCAAGGTTTTACTCAATCAAAGTACTTACATTTAAAGCGCATTGAGTATAATCTTGGGGAATTTATTTACGGACGAGGCCTAAGGGAGCGTAATGGCGCGGACGCAGGAGCCGTTCGTTTTGGTTTACAAATCAAAAAACTGCCGACGTAGTTGGTGGTTTCGATCGAATACCATGATGCCGATATCCTATGGCGACTGACGTAAATAACCTGTCCATATTCTGTTCAATACGCTCTGAATACTGTTACTATGATTGAACAAAATTTAGAGGCGTACTGTAAGTACGGTGAGAGATTTTGTGATTGAGTAGTAATTGTAGTCAGAGATGTAGTGGACATAAGATGGA
>JAUSJG010000031.1 GCA_030647555.1 bacterium
ATGATCCAGGCGTATATCGAACAGCAAGACGGAGAGATTATTCACCATGGTCCATTAGAAATGGGATAGTCCGCGTCGAAAGAACGCTTCAGCGTTCTAGCCGTCTCAACCCCTCGACTTTAGTCGAGGGTAGTTGAGTTTCCCGTGATCACAACACCCACTCCAGAACCATTGATTTTACCTCCCGATCCTTATGCCCTCATGGATTATACTTTGGCAAAAAACTTGATTGTGAATGAAGTATTGCCCAATCCATCAGGTAATGATGGTGAGAATGAATTTATTGAAATTTATAATCCTAACGGCAGTGCGGTTGATCTCACGGGATTTTACGTTGATGACGCGGATGGTGGAAGTTCACCGCACCTTCTTTCTGATGAAACAGTTATTGAAGCCGGTGGATATTTAGTTTTTTATTCACGTGATACAAAAATTACTTTAAATAATACCGGTGATAGCGCGCGCCTGCTAATCCCTGATAAAACAGTTTTGATTAGTGCGACGGTGGAAAAAAGTCCGCACGAGGATTGGTCTTACGCCAGAAAATCCGACGGCTCTTTCGCGTGGACCAGTGAACCAACTCCAGGAGAAGAAAATGAATTTGTAACCCCCACCGAAGAACCATCGCCGATTTCGACACCGAAACCAACGGCTACGCCTAAACCAACGGCGACGCCGAAACCGACGGCCACGCCAAAGCCAACGAAAGCGCCAAAACCTTCCGCTACCCCAAAAGGAAGGATAATGGCTTCGGACAGTAAAACCACAAGAAACTATACAGTGCGTCGCGCGAGCGGAGCGGTCTTGGGTGTTAGCAGGACAGCAAAGACAGTAGCGATTGCGGATTTAGGCAAAGAAGAAACCGGAACATTGGTAACAATACAGGGAAGCGTTGCGTTGTTACCCGGTATTTTTGATACGCGTTTGATGTATTTGTCCGGTTCGGGTGTCGGCGTTTTTTTGGCGAGCAGTAATTATCCAAAGCTTGTCATTGGCGATACTGTTTCTGTTACAGGAGTATTGGTAAAACCCGCGCGAGAAATGTTTGTGAGTGTTAGAACGGGTGACGATGTGGTAAAAGAAGATTCCAGTGCGTCGCCGGAACCGCACGAAATAAATTTTAACGATCTTGATGATTCGAAAATTGGCTGGCTGATAAGAATGGAAGGAAAGGTTTCAAAAAACGAAATAAATAGTTTTGAATTTGAAAAGGACGGGAAAGCAATCAAAGTTTTGTTGGGAGAAAACAAAAAAGAATTTAAAGTGGGTGATAATGTTTCTGTGGTTGGGATTTTATCGGCCGAGGGGAGTGGTACGAGGCTTCTGGCGTCGGAAGTAAAAAAAGTGGACAGTGGTGAACAAGAAACATTAAATCCGTCTTGGCTTCTACTATCGGCACGCCGTTGGAAAACAGGCGCATCGGCGGGATGTTTTGGGTTGGCTTTGGCGTTTGCAGTGTTTACTTTAAGGGTCACCCCTAAAGTATCTTCCCAAAACCCAATGACCAAACCCCAAATCCCAACAAAATCCTAAATTGCAAATAACCAAAACGTTTTTCTTTAGGATTTAAATAATTAGGGTTTTGTTGGACATTGGTCATTGGGGTTTGGGATTTAAATTGTCAATAACACAAATGGATTCCCGCCTTCACGGAAATGGCGATTTTGTAGAATAAATCTAAAAATTAAACCGTTCCCACTCGTCCCACTTCGTCAAAAGTGGTAATCCCATCGATCATTTTAATCACCGCGTCCTGCGTGATAGTTGTCATTCCTTGACGCAGTGCCGCTTCGCGAATCTGGTTGGTATCCGCGCCGTCGATGGTTAGTTGTTCCACTTCTCCTTCCATAGAGAAGATTTCAAACACCGCCATTCGGCCGTGGTAGCCGGTATTGTTGCAAGCTTCACAACCAACGGCTTTTTTTAGTTTCAAATCCGGTTTATCTAAAACGCTCGGATCAAAAACTTCTTTTTGAACGCCGATCATCAGTTTTTTTAAAGAATCACGCTCTGCTTGTTCGGGAATATAGTCTTGACCGCATTTTGGACACACGCGACGCACCAAACGCTGGGCAATAATGGCGTTAACAGCCGGGGCAATAATAAACGGACGTACTCCCATGTCGATGAGGCGGGGAATGGAACCGGGGGCGTCGTTGGTGTGCAGGGTGGAAAAAACCAAATGACCGGTTAGCGCGGCATGCATCGCCGTTTCGGCGGTATCGGTATCGCGGATTTCACCAATTAGAATAATGTCGGGGTCTTGGCGCAAAATAGAACGAAGGCCGGCACTGAAGGTGTAGCCTTCGGCTTCATTGACTTGGGTTTGCTCCACGCCCGGGATGCGGTATTCGATTGGATCTTCCAGCGTAATAATTTTTAAGTCCGGTGAATTGACGTGTTGCACGAAAGCGGCCAGCGAGGTTGTTTTACCGGAACCGGTTGGACCGGTATTGAGAATCATGCCGTCCGGTTTTTTTAAGACCGCGCGGATTAATTCGATATCGCGTTTTTTCATCCCTAAATCTTCGATGCTCACCACGGACATATTGCGGTCGAGTAAACGCATAACAATGTTCTCGCCATATCCGCCGGGCAAAATGGAAACACGGACGTCGATGACGAGGCCGGAAGACTGAATGACATAAGAACCGTCCTGCGGTGTTTCGTGGATGTTTAATTTGAGAGCCGCCATTACTTTAATGCGCGACAGAATTTTCTTATAACCCTCCAAAGAAAAATTAGTAATATCTTGTAACACGCCGTCGATGCGATAACGCAGGCGGGCATAACCTTCTTTTGGTTCAACGTGGATATCGGAAGATTTTGTTTTAACCGCGCCGGCGACAATCGTATTTAATACTTCCGTGGTGGGCAGTTCCATGATGCGCTTGCCCAAATCGCGCAGGTTTTTAATTTCTCGTTCGAAAATTTCCAACTCCTCTTCGGGGAGTTGCATGTAACGGTCTTTTTTCTCTTCGGTTAGGTATGTTACGTGGGAATAAAGTTGTAGCGCGATATCCAAACTTCTGGGTGAGATGAGAAAACGCCGAACGTGATAACCCTCGCGATCAACCAGTTCGAGTTCAATATCTTTAATTTCGCGGCTCGATGGATCAATGGCTGCCAAACGTAAATCTTTGCCCTGGTGCCAAAAAGCCACGCACTTCGCCGCCTTGGCATCTTCTTCGCGAATTAGTCCAAGACTGTCGGTATTAATTGGAAAACCAAGAAGGTTGATGTAGGGAATACCAAGGCGTTCCGCTTTTTGCATCGCCAACAATTCTTCCTCATCTTGCTTGAGTTTTTTGAGAGTACCGGAAAGTTCCTTTTTTTCATGTTTAAACTCTTCCTGCGTTTCACGCGCAACACCGGGGTGCTTAATTTGTCGATCCGGCAAATGCGGGCGTAAATCTTGAGGCGTGGGCATCCCAGTATATCAACTTCCAATTTGAGCGAATGTTATTCGCTCAAAACCGGCAAGTGTTAAGGCTGAACTATCTTGAAAAACCTCATATTTATTCAAATTGATATTAGTTTGGTTAAAATTGGAAGTTGTATTACTGGGCATGGGTTAATAATAGCACGGAATAAAAGATAAGATTTAATAGTCGGAGAAGTAGTGTGATTTAGGGATGGAAAAGCAGATAAGTTCCTAGTAGACCACGAACTAGGAACTTTTTAT